>CAMGSV010000011.1 GCA_946061495.1 uncultured Spirochaetales bacterium
AGCCTTGTCGCTATAGTACACGCAGGCAGCTTCCCCCATAGTGGCAGCAGTCAGCTGGTTGCAGAACACAACAGAGTCATACCAGGTAATCTCTTCCACAGGCCGCAGATGCTGCACCTCACCATCGGCAGGAGGCCTGCTGTCCCCCTGATGCCCGCTGGGATTACTGCCCATGACAGCCTCATACAATTCCTGCGTCACCTCGTAGCGGCCGATGGCAAAGGGAGCCACGGTGATAGTCCTACCAGGCAAGAAAACCTTGCTGCCGTCATCTCCCGTTCCCTCCACTGTAAGCGCTGTAGGCACCACCACCACCTCGCTGGTCTTTGCAAGCTGGAAACCTCCCAGAGAAAGGGCAGCAGAATACTCCTCTCCCGGCTGCAAACTGACCTGAGCAAGAGGGGGCTCCCCACCTGCCTGTCCCTCCTGATGGGCCCCTGCCTTTGAGCAGGACACCAGACTGCCTGCAACGATCAAAAAAAGACAAATTGAAACCAAAACCTTTTCCACCGTCATTCCCATTTTCCTCCTTGTCCATGGTTACAACCCGACATCTCCACCTCAGGAGGCGTCTCCACCTGCCGAATCCAACACAGCAGGTTCTGAATTATACCATAAGATTGCCGGGGAATTCAACTTTTTCAAGCTACAGTGCTTATGGTATAGTGCTTCCCGGATATTCTCCTTGTTTTTTGCCCATTGGCCTGTTATAATAGAAGGGATAGATTTTTAAACATGCAGTTGCTTTCCAGCAACAACAAATATCAGGAGGAATTATGGACTACAACGAGATTCTCCAGCGGGCAGAGGATTATATCGCCCAAGAGAAGGACCAGGGATTTTGCCAGGAAGTGAAGGACTTGATTGCAGCGGACAACAGGGCGGAGCTGGAGGACCGGTTCTACCAGAACCTTGAGTTCGGCACCGGCGGCCTGCGGGGTGTCATCGGCGGCGGCACCAACCGCATGAACACCTGGGTCATCAACAACGCCACACAGGGGCTGGCAAACTACGTCATCAAGACCTATCCTGAGAAGGCCAAGGCCGGACAGCTTTCTGCCGTGGTAGCCTACGATTCCCGCCGCTTCTCCGACGTATTCGCCCAGGCCACCGCCTGCATCTTCGCCGCCAACGGCTTCAAGACCTACCTGTTCACCAGTCTGCGTCCCACCCCGGAATTGTCCTACGCCATCAGAACCCTGGGCTGCGACACCGGCGTGGTGGTGACCGCCTCCCACAATCCTCCCCAGTACAACGGCTACAAGGCCTACTGGAACGACGGCGCCCAGGTCATCGAGCCCCACGACCAGGGCATCATCAACGAGGTGAATTCTGTCACCCAAGTAAAGACCATCTCCAAGGAGGAGGCCATCAAGGCAGGCTCCCTGGTTATGATCGACAAGGAAATCGACGAGAAGTACTGGGCCATGGTGAAGTCCCAGCTGTTCCGTCCTGACCTCATCAAGGAAAAGGCCAGCGAAGTGAAGATTGTCTACACTCCCCTCCACGGAACGGGAGCCATGCATGTTGAGAAGGTGCTGGGAGACCTGGGCCTCACCGTCATCACGGTACCTGAGCAGCGGGAGCCTGACGGCAACTTCTCCACCGTAGAGAAGCCCAATCCTGAAGAAGCACCGGCCCTGAAGATGGCGCTGGAGCTGGCCAAGAAGGAAAAGGCCGACGTGGTGATGGCCACCGACCCCGACGCTGACCGCTTCGGCGGTGCCGTCCCCGATGCAGCGGGCAACTATGTGCTCATTACGGGAAACCAGATGGGTGCCCTGCTGTGCGACTACATCCTCACCAGCCGCAAGGAATTGGGAAGGATGCCCGCCAATCCGGCTGTCATCCGCTCCATCGTCACCTCCACCTTTGCCGACAAGATTTGCGCCGCCAACGGTGTCCATCTGGCGGAATGCCTCACAGGCTTCAAGTGGATTGCCGCCGTCATGGCAGACTTCGAGAAGACGGGCAGCCACAGCTACGTGTTCGGCTTTGAGGAGAGCTACGGCTACAACGTGGAGACTGACGTGCGGGACAAGGACGGTGTCTCCGCCGCAGCCATGTGCGCCGAGATGACCCTCTACTGGCGCTCCCAGGGCAAGTCCCTGCTGCAGCGGCTGGAAGAATTGTTCACCCAGTTCGGCTATTTCGAGGACCGCTCCATCTCCAGGAACTTTGCGGGAGCCAGCGGCGTGACCACCATGAAGGGAATCATGGCAAGACTGCGGGAAGAGGGACTCAAGAGTCTGGGCGGACAGAAGGTGGTGCTGATTCGCGACATTCAGACCAGCACCAGCTACGACCCAGCCAATCCCTCGGACAAGAAGTCGGTGGACCTGCCCAAGAGCAATGTGCTCCAGTTCTTCCTGGAGAACGGCACCGTAGTCAGCGCCCGCCCCTCTGGAACCGAGCCAAAGATCAAGTTCTACATCAACAGCATGGTTCCCCCCACCGGCAACCTGGCGGACTCAAAGGCCTCTTCCGAAAAGCTCTGCAACGCCATTGAAGCTGAAATCAACGGGATCCTCGATGCTGCAAAGTAACAGCCGAAGTCTGAAAAAAGTTCGGGAGCTGCTCCGTCTCTATCAGGGCGGAGCGGTTTTCACTGCCTTTGACACGGAGACCACAGGACTGAGTGCCAACAACGACCGGCTACTGGAAATCGGTGCGGTGCAATTCAGCAAGAAGGGTGTACTTGACACCTTCAACCAGCTCATCAACCCCTGCTGCCCCCTGTCGCCTGCGGCCATGGCAGTGAACAACATCACCCCCCAGATGGTGAAGGATTGTCCCCCGGAGGCACAGGTGCTTCCAGGCTTCCTCCATTTCATCGGAGACAGCGTCCTGCTGGCCCACAATGCCAACTTTGACCTGAAATTCGTCAACACGGCGTTAGTCCGCAGTGGCTACCAGTCACTGCAGAACAAGACGGGAGACACGGTGCATCTGGCAAAGGCAGCCTTCCCGGAGCTGCCCAATCACAAGCTCCAGACCCTCGCACACCATTTTGGCATTCATCCCGGCAACGCCCACCGTGCCCAGGATGACGCCAGAGTCTGCATGGAGGTCTTTCTTCGCTGCCTCCAGCAGGTCTAGTAGAATAAAAAGAAGGCTAGGAACGGGAGTGGAATGGGGAAAGGCCTCCCGCCCCGGCCAGAAACTAGCGCAACTCGTTGAAGGAAAGCAACGCCTCGCTTTCCTTCAGTTTTTCCAGCATCTTCTCCTGAATCTGCCGCACCCGCTCACGGGTGATTCCCAGCACACGGCCAGTCTCTGAAAGTGTCATGGGGGTTCTGCCACCAAGGCCAAACCGCAGCTTGATGATGGCCATCTCCCGCTCGGAAAATTCCCGCAGCACCGTATCGATGGTCTCGGACAGCATGGCAGAGAACACGTTCTCCATCTGCTGCTCGTCATCGTCGCTCGTCAGCAAATCCCCCAGCACCGAAGGACTGCTCTCGTCAATGGTGGTATCCAGACTGGAGGTCTCCTGAGCCAGCTTCATGTACTCCTCAATTTTTTCAGGAGTCTCGCCAATATATTCTGACAGCTCCACACAGGTGGGCTCACGGCCATATTCCTGGGTCAGCTGCTTTGCAATCATGAAGCACTTGTTGATGGTGTTCAGCATGTGAACCGGCATCCTGATGATGCGGCCCTTGTCGGCAATGCCCTTGATGATGGCCTGACGAATCCACCAGATACCATAGGTTGAAAAGCGGCAGTTCCTGCTGGCCTCAAACCGATCCACCGCCTCCAAAAGGCCGATATTTCCCTCGTCAATCAAGTCGATGAGGGCCAGTCCACGGTGCTGATATTTCTTCGCCACGGACACCACCAGCCGCAGGTTTGCGTGAACCATCTTGTTCTTCTCGATTCTCAATGCCTCCTGCAAGCGTTCAATCTCCGCAGAAAGCTCCAGCTCCCTATCAGGGGAGGCAGCCAGTTGGTCCCCCAGCCCCCTGATTTTGGCCTTCAGCCCCTGAATATTTTCCGCCAGCTGCAGCTCCTCCTGAGGAGAAAGCAATGCATACCGGGAAATCTGTTTCAGATATATTGCCAGGGGATCCACTTCGTTGACTGTATTGACAAACTCACATTCAGCGGAACCAGTTATTTTTTCAAAACATGTATCCATGTTTCCTCCTATATCTCAAACATAGTTTTTGTACTCGAAAAATGCAAAAAATAAAACCCAATTTTGTGCTTCTTACCAAAGACTTATCCGTATCTTAACCAAGTCTTGACATAAGGAGCCCGAAAGGACTTTTGGAGGTAATTGATGATATGGACACAAAAAAAAGCCCCCCGAATCGGGGTCTTGCAAGAGAGGGCTCCCTTATTCCAGCAGCTCAGCCTCGGGGAGCCTTAGCTGGATCTATGGGCTTTCCGTTTTGGTATACCATAAAGGTCAGCTGGTCCTTGCCGGTGAAGCTGTCCACACCCACAACTCCCAGCTGCTTGCCGGTGGCAATGTACTCCCCCTTGGTCACGGTGGTGTCGGAAAGCCCGGTGTATACGTACATATGGCCTGACTGGGCCTGCACGAACACCACCTTGCCAAATCCACGGTACAGGCCGCTGAACATCACCGTTCCCGCCTGGATGGCACAGACTGCCTCATTCTTCTTGGCGCTCAGCTGCACCCCAGAAATTTTCCCAGAGACATACACCACCTCAGGGTTCTTCACCGGCCACACCAGGGAAGAGTCACCTTTCTTACCGGTATAGCTTCTGGGATCTGAAATCTCTATGGTTGGAGTGCTGACAATCGTATTTGCAATAGTGGTGGTAGAAGCCGGTACCTTTAGCACTTGTCCCACCTTCAAGGTGTCGGAGCTCTTTAGCTTGTTCAATGATAAAAGCTCATCGACCGTCATATTGTGGCGGCGAGCAATACCATAGAAGGTATCCCCCTTGGCTACGATATAGGATTCAGTGGTGGGCAACGATTTTGCAGGAATCACCAGCTTTTGCCCCACCTTCAACACCTGGGATTGGGTTATCTTATTTTCTGTACAAAGCTCCGCCACCGTAATGCCATATTTCCTGCTAATGGAATACAGCGTCTCCCCCTTCGCCACCACGTGGCTTGTATCTGAGAAAACTGGAGCTGCTAGGAGCAGTCCTATAAGTGTGATGAAAAAAATGAGCCTAGTCATACGCTATTGTATCGGCATAATCAGGGCTGTTTATTAGCCTTCCTGGAACTGGCTAAAGAATGCTGCCACATCAAATCCATTTACCCTTCCCCGCTGACGATAGAGCCGTAGCAGGTTCTCCTTGCCAGAGGTCAGGTGCTGTGAAGTGATGCCATAACGGATGGAACTGTCGGCTTCCAGGAAGGCGGCAATGTGGTCCGCCACCTTCACCAGATTTCCGTCCACCGGGGAGAACTCATCAAAGTTGTACCGCTGGTTTAGTTCTTCAAAAGACACCTCCAACTGCTGTCCTGGAGGCAACTGGGCCACCTCCTCAGGCATTTCCCGAGCAAAAAGAGTTCCCGGCTCCGGCACCCGTATACGGTTGGCAAACTCGTTGCTGGTAAAGTACATCAGCTCATCGCGGTAGCAGTCATCCATCAGGGGAGAAAGTTCCTTCCCTACAATCTCATCCTCAATAAGTTTCACGATATGGGGCAGACCGTCGGTGGCCTGCTTCACCGGCGAGATGATGTCCCGGGTCACCGCCTCCGGCAGGTCATGGAAAAGCCCGCAGAAGAAGTTGTTGTACCGCCGCCCCTCGCAGAAGGTGGTGCCACTAGCATACTCCAGCAACAGGGTGAGGATGGCCACAAAGAAGGAATGGCCCAGCACACTGGTGCGAGGCACCCGGGGAGTCTGATTCCAGCGGGTCTGGAACCGCAGCTGCTCCAGCATCATCAGGAACCGATAGGGCTTCTGCTTTGTCACCAGCAGCTGCAGCGCCCGCAGGTCCAGATACTCTTCAATGTCCCGATTCAGCCCCTCCTCAATGGGGTCCAGGCGGAATTTTTCATTCACCACGGAAATCATTTGGAATTCCCGCAGGGTGGAATACTTGTGGGCAGCACGGAACATCCTGGCAGTACGACCAACCAGACTGGTAGGATCAGGAGCGGGACCACAGCAATAATCCTCAAAGCGCTCCAGCAGTCCTTTCTGTGGCAACAGTCCACGGTACTGCTGCACCACCCACTGGTTCAGCTTTTTGTATTCCGCTGGATAGTCACGGCGAATCATCCGCTGCACGGGAGACTTAATGTCACAGAGGGCAATCTTCCGCAAAAGCTCAAAGAAGGAGGCGTGAATCATCCAGTCCCAATCCAGGCTCTGGCCCCGCTCCTCCTCAAATTTTCCGATGATGTAGGCCGCCATCATCTTTTCCGCCGCCTTGTCCATCTCGATCATGTCAAAGGGGCGCACCAAATCATTCCACCGCTCGATGGAAAAACCTTCAAATATTTTGAGAACGAGAGACTTTGTCAGCATAAGTTTTCCTTATCAGGGTTTTCGTCCTTTCTCGGACTGGTCAAGGCCCCACCGGACCAATCAGGAGTGGTTGTCGGCGCTTGGCAATGCTTTCTAGCGGACAATCGAATTGAACAGCTGCTGAGTCAGCAACCCCCATCCGTCCACCAGCACGAAGAGCATCAGCTTGAAGGGCATAGAAATCTGCACCGGCGGCAGCATGATCATTCCCATGGACATGAGGATACTGGCCACCACCATGTCTATGACGATGAAGGGTATGTAGAGCAAGACACCTATCTTGAAGGCTACCGTCAATTCATTGAGAATGTAGGCTGGCACCAGCACATAGGTGGGAACATCCGCCAGCGTCTCTGGCCGATCCAGACCTCCAATGGACATGAACAGAGTGATGTAGCTCGTATTGGAACCCATTTGCTGGTACATGAACATTCGTAGGGGAGCCTCCGCCTCTGCAAAGGCCTCCTCAATGCCAATCTCACCGTCAGACATGGGACGATAGGCATTGTTGTAGATGTCCGTCAGGGTAGGCCACATAATGAACAGGGTCATGAAAAAGGCAATTCCATTGAGCACCGCCGTGGGGGGCACCTGCTGTAAGGACAAGGCACGCTTGATGAAGTCCAGCACGATGGTGAACCGCAGAAAGCAGGTCACCAGAATCAGAATGCTGGGAGCCAAGGTCAGAATGGTGAGCATCAGCAGCAGCTGCACGGAGAAGGCCACCTCCTGGCCGCTCTCAGGACGCCTTATATCCACACTAATGGAAGGCATATCTACACCGGAGACAGAACCAGACATATCGGTTCTGCCACCAGTAGCACCTTGAGGAAAGGGCTGGGAGAAGGAAGGCATGCAGCAAGCCACCACCAGCAAGGCACAAATAAAAATCTTTGGAAAGGTCTTGGTGGTAAACTTACGGAGTGACATCATCATCCTCCCCATCATTATTTGCGTTCAGCCGGGAACGCTGATTCTGCAAAAACTCAACCATACTGCTGCTGGAAAAACTGCCACCCGTTTTTTTCTTTGAGGATGATTGCTGCTGCCCAGCTGAAGTTCTGAACTTACCCATAATAGCGGCGAAATCAAGCGGTCCCTTCCCCTCCAAGCCTTGCGGCGCATTGAGATTCATGGCATCTATGAGCTCTTTATCTTCAATCTCTGCAATGAGATTCACGGAATTGTCCGCCACCCCGATGAGGTATCCCTTGGAATTCAAAGTGACCACATAGACAAATTTTCCGGGAGACAAGGTGAGAGAAGCGACCTTTTTGAGATAAGGGTCAGAATTTTCAGTGGAACCGGAGGCCCGCTTTAAGAAAACAAAGAAGGCCCATACGAGAGCCAACACCACCGCCAGCACCAGTACCGTTCGCACAAAGAACCACACACCATAGGAGGAGCCTTGGACGGCGGTGGCATTGGTGCCCACATCAGCGGCGGGAACCAACCGTATCTGACTTTCAGCAGCCCGTCCGTCCACAACAGTCGCATCGGACTCCGGCACCACCAGAGCCTCCTCTGGCGATTTGGACACAACAACCTCCTGACCCCAAGCAAAACCTGCGATCAGGAGGAAGCTGCATAGAGAAAATATAATTTTGAGGACTTCTCTCTTTTGAACTAAGCCCATAAAGTCTTAACCAGTTACACGCTCAATGGGGGAAAGAATCTCAGTTACACGAACACCGAAGTTTTCGTCAATAACCACAACCTCTCCCTTTGCAATGGGTTTGTGATTTACCAGAATGTCTACAGGCTCACCAGCAAGCTTGTCCAGCTCAATAATGGTTCCCTCGCCCATTCCAAGGATTTCCTTGATCTGCTTCTTGGTACGTCCCAACTCTACGGTCATCTCCATGTATACGTCCATGATGAGACCAATATTTCCCTGCTCCACGCTGTTTACGCCACCTTGGAGTCCAGGAAACTGAAGAGACTGTACATTGGGAGCACTCATGCCCATTGGCATAGAAACAAATCCATTTCCCATACCGCCCATATTCATTCCCCCGCCCATGGCCTGCATGGCCATGCCATTCATATTCATTGGAGCAGCTTGCATTGCTCCCATATTCATCATGCCACCACCCATAGCAGGCTGGGACATGGTCTGGACAGGAGCACTTGCACCCCCACCAGCCAATGTGCTGGAAATCTGATCTGCTGCACCACCTGCAATGGCCTCCCAAAGAGTGTACGAAGCGCCATCAAGTACAACAGGATATGAGAACAGGGCAAACTCACCCTGGGGAAAACGAACCATGGCCTTAGGACCATTTACGGACTCTCCCGGGTTACAGGCCAATCCAGGGAATCGGCCATTCTTCGTCAACTCTGTAATCTCTGAACCAGTGTGACCGGCAACAACCTCTGCCACAACAGAAAGTGCCATATCATCCAGTTCAGCATTCTCTTCCTTATTGATAAGACTTGTCAGTTTTTGTGCAAAGTCGGTGGAAAGCACATACAAGTGATCCCCAGCAAGTCCTGCAGAAAAATCAGCCATAACCGCAACCACGGAATCTGGCAACTTTGCCAAGAAAGCCTCACGATTGCAGGATTCCACCACAGGAGTATTCACGACAGTATCTGCACCTGTCATGGTTCCTACATTATGGGCTAATTTATCCTTCAAGTCAACTGCGAATTTACTTAAAACGCTAGTATCAATCTTTGCATCAGAAGATGATGACGAACCTCCACCGGCAGAAAGGCCGCCCATGTCTACACCACTCAACAATGCATCAATCTCATCTTGGGAAATGGTACCATCACTCATATGACTCGTCTCCTTCTACTGCTAACTCTTCGAAATCCTCTGCATCAACCTGCTCCAGCTTGTTCAGAACCTGAACAGCCATCTTCTTTCCGATTACACCAGGCTGACACAAGAATTTCTTTTTATTACCTACGCTCAAGGTTATAGGATCAGTGATACGTACGTTTGAAAGCCGCACCGTATCTCCTACCCGTAGGGACAGCACGTCCCGGATAGGGAGAGACACAGAGCCAATTTCAGCCACAACGTCCATATCAACATCTGCAAGTTTTTCCTTCAAAACACCCAAATACTGGGTGGTGGAGCTCCGCCGCACCGAGGAGAACCAGAACTGGGATGACAACTTAGAGATGATGGGCTCGATAGTGATGTATGGAATACAGAAGTTCATCATTCCTTCCTCATCACCGATTTTTGTCTCCAAGGTTACCAAGACAACCATTTCTGAAGGGGCAACAATCTGGGCAAATTGGGGATTTGTCTCAATCTGACCCATCCGAGGCCTCAAGTCAATCACCTGGGTCCATGCCTCACGCATGTTCGCCAAGATACGGACAATGATTCCCTCCATTACGGACTGCTCGATATCCGTAAGGTCACGCTGCACCTTTGCTCCCTGACCAGTTCCACCAAAAAGACGGTCTATCATGGAGAAGGTGATTGCAGGGTCAATCTCCAGGATGGCATTACCCTTCAAGGGGTCCATATTGATGACCGCCAAGGTTGTTGGTGTAGGAATTGACCGTATAAACTCCTCGTAGGTCAGCTGATCTACGGAGGCCACGTGGACATGGACGATGCTCCGCAGCTGGGCCGAAAGACTTGTAGTGGTCAGACGGGCGAAGGTCTCGTGCATAATGGACACCGTACGAATCTGTTCCTTGGAGAATTTGTCGGGACGCTTGAAGTCGTAGATCTTAATCTTGCGGGTGTCATTTACCGGCTTGAAATCCTCCGACTCCGTGCTACCGGAACTAATGGCGGTGAGAAGCTGGTCAATTTCGTCCTGCGACAGAACTTCATTCATATAAAACCCCTAGATGGTTAACTACTGCTCAATTATCTGCAAGCTCAAGAAGCGCACATCACGAATCTTTGAGGAGCTCAGGATGTCGTCATTGATGGCATTGCGAATCTCAATGCGGCGCTTCTCCTCATTGCGAGGCCGCAGATCCTCCACAGACAGCTCGGTGAAGTAACGGCGCAGATAATCCTTGATCTCAATTTGGCGCTGGGTAATCTCAGTTGAAGCGGCCTTGTCAGCCTGCTTGTAGCCGAGAACAACCTCAACAATCACGCTGGCAGGCAGTGCGTCGCTGGTCTTGGTGCTGACCTGACCCAAGGAGGTGTACCAGTCCAAAACCTCCCGCTTGCCCACATATTCCTGGGATACGGGAATTACCGCCTGCTGGGAGGTATTGCCACCCACAAACTTCATGGTGATTACCACTACCGTTACAATGAGAATGATTGCACCTAAAACGATTGCAACCCACTTCAGCAAGGTAGGAAGCAGGCCACCGATCCCCTTTGATTTCTTCTCAGATCCACCGGCTTCTTCAGTTTCAAAGTCATTTCCCAAATCGTCATTAGCCATAAATCATTCCTCCAATTTTATAGTTTGCTATAAGTTCCATTAAAAATGTCCATCGTCCAGAATAATGATATCCACACGACGGTTATATGCCCTGCCCTCGGCAGTGTCATTTGCCATCTTGCCCCTGGTATCCGCATAGCCTGCCACGGAAAACTGCTCCTCATCCACACCAAAGTCCGACAGATAGTGCAGCACGTTGGTGGCTCGGGCGGTGGACAACTCCCAATTGCTGGGGAATTCACTTCCAGACACGGGGGTATTGTCCGTATGCCCCTCTATCCTGAACCGTCGGGCTTTCAAATCTGCGCCGGACAGGAACTGGGCCAGACGCAACAAAGTTTCCCGTGTCTCGTCAATCCGCAGCTCGGCACTGCCCTGGGCGAAGAAGGAGTCCCCCGCCAAGGTAATTACAAGACCACGCTCATCGCTGGTGAGGGTAATCTTGTTGGACTTTACATCCGGTGCAAAGAGACTCACCGCCCGCTTTACCGCCAACCCCAAGGACTTTCCCTTCTCTATTGAAGGCAAGCTATTGATGGTGTTTCCCAAGTCAGCCAATCGACCTGCTGCCAGAGACTGTCCGCCACCAGAATCTCCATGGATGGATGCCGTAAGCTCCGCCATCTGTACGATGTCTACCTCGGAAGGGTTGTACAACATGACGAAGAAACAGAGCATCAAGGTAATCATGTCTCCATAACTGTTGAGCCATGCCGATGAGGCTTTCGATGCCTCCCGCTTCTTTTTTGCCATACGCCCTCCGTCAATCCTTCAGAACGTCAGCCTCAATGGCCTTTCTGGAAACAGGATCAAGATAGGTCAACAGCTTCATTGCCAGGATACGGGGGTTGTCTCCCGCCTGGATTGACAATACACCCTCAATAATCATTTCCTTTGTACGCATCTCATCGTTGTTCTGACCAGTCAGCTTGGTGGCCATGGGACCCAGAATCCAGTTGGCCAGCAAACAACCATACAGGGTGGTGAGAAGGGCAACGGCCATGTTTGGTCCCAAGGATGACTTGTCCTCCAGGTTACGCAACATACCTACCAGTCCGAGAACGGTACCAATCATACCAAATCCCGGGGCATAACCAGCCCACTGGTTTACAATACCGATGAAGTTCATGTGGCGAGCCTCAATCTGGCTCATCTCACTTTCCATGATTCCCCGGATGACTGCGCCGTCGGTACCGTCAACCACAAGACGCAGACCAGTCTTCATAAACTCATCATCCAAGTCCTCAAGCCCCTCTTCCAAAGCCAGGATACCCTCGCGGCGGGCCTTCTCAGACAGGGCAACCATGTTTTGAACCAGCATTTTTTCCCCAAAATCAGGGATTTTGAAGGTCTTTCCCATAACCTTGAGGGTGTTAATAACATCCTTCAGGGGGGCAACGATGAGCAATGCACAGAAGGAACCACCAACGGTCATAAAGATCGAGGCAGGGTCGATGATTCCCATCATGGTTCCACCAGAGGTGATAACTGACATAACAATACAGGCTACACCGCCAACAAGACCGATTATTGTCGCTATATCCATCAAAAACTCCTCTTCTCCGCCTTACTCTTCGTTCTTGAAGGCACCGATTTGGCGGCGGTACGCTATGATACGGGTGATAATGTCTTCGGGTGAATCCTTCACCACCACACGCTTTCCAGACAGCATGCACAGGGTAACATCGGGGTTGCATTCGATGGACTCAATCTGATGGGGATTTATCCAGTACTTTTTTCCGTCAAGTCGCATAACTTCAATCATAAACTGATTTTAGGGCAACCAAAACAGGCTCCCCCCGCAATCCTCCCAAAGCATTCTATTATAATATCGGATGTTTGTGAATATAAATGAGAAAAAAAAGCATGAATATAAAATTTTTTGCATGGAAAACACGTTTTTCACCACCGTTACATGTTCTCACAATTTTTCAGTCAATAATCAAAAAAAGACACCAGCCAAGAACCGCAAGCCGATTCAAGACTGGTGTCTATTACCAAGCCATGTCCCACCCACATGGCCCTACGTGCTCATTTAGCGCTTCAAGTTCATCACTGTGTCCAGCAAGGTGTCAGCGGTCTGGATTGTCTTGGAGCTGGCCTGGAAGCCACGCTGGGTGACAATCATGTCGGTGAACTGCTCTGTCAGGTCAACGTTGGACATTTCCAAGGATCCGGCCAGCAGGGAGCCCTTGCCAGCGATACCGGAGGTGCCGATGTTTGCCATGCCGGAGTTGTTGGACTCCACGTAGGTGTTCTCGCCGGCCTTCTCCAAACCACCCTGGTTGGTGAAGGAGGCAAGGGCCAGTTGACCGATGATGCGGTTGGTGCCGTTGGAGTAGACACCGGTGATGGTACCAGTGGAGTCAATCTTGAAGTTGTCCAGATAGCCCATGGTGTAGCCATCCTGATAGAAGGCCTTGGTGGAGCTCTGGGAAGCACTCTGGGTGATGGTGTTCTTCTGGCTACCGATGGTTCCCAGGTTGATGTTCAGGGTCTGGCGATAGGGGTTGCCAGCCTCATCGGGATTGGCACCGGGTACATTGAAGGAGGTCTGGAGAATGATCTCCCCCTCAGGATTGGTGATGTTGCCGGCGGTATCGGTGACGGACAGCAGGGTGCCGTTGTTGTCGAAGTTCACCAGGAAGGTGTTCTCGGTGCCGTCGGTGGTACCAAGACCCACACGGGTGTCGGTGGGAACCTCGCCGTCAGGATTGACGGTGACAGTGGCCTGCCACTGGTTGGGGTTCCCCACCACACGGGTGAAGGACACAGACAGCATGTGCTCGTTTCCGAAGCTGTCATAAATCTTCTGCTCGGTGGCCCAAGTACCCTTGGCAATGTCAGCGGGGCTAGCACCGTCCAGAATCTCAGGGGTGTTCTTGTTCAGGTTACAGGCAAAGTTTACGTTCTGAGTAGCCTTGGCGGGATCCTTTGTTCCCACGGGGATGATGAGGTCCTCGGTGGAGCCAGCGGTGTTCAGCACCATCTCGCCGTTCAATTCCTCTGCCATCCAGCCCTGGACCCGCATTCCGTTGGCGGGGTTCACCAATGTTCCCTCGCTGTCAAGACCGAAGGCACCGGCACGGGTGTAGAAGGACTCCTCGCCGTTCTTCAGGATGAAGAAACCGTTGCCCTGGATGGCCACGTCGGTGGAAACACCAGTGGACTGGAGGTTTCCCTGGGTGAAGATAGTGTCGATGCTGGCGGTCATGACGCCAAGACCAACTTCCTTAGGATTCACACCACCGACCTCAGTAGTGGGGCGGGCAGCTCCAGAAAGCTGCTGGGAAATCATGTCCTGGAAGTTCACGCGTCCCCGCTTGAATCCCGTTGTATTTACGTTGGCTACGTTGTTGCCGATTACATCCAGACGTGTCTGGTGGTTCTGCATACCGGATACACCGGAATAAAGTGATCTCATCATAAAGCTACCCTCTTAGTTGCCGTACACGGCGTTAATCTGATCCATTGAATACAACATGCCGTTCACCTTGATCTGGGGATTTGCGCCCCGAGTAACGGCCTCCACTACTCCGCTGATGGAGGACTCTCCTGAAGACACCTCCACGCTCCTGCCCAAGAGACTGACCGCCTCCCCGGAATTCAGCATATTGGCCAATTTGGTGAACTCGGTGCTCATGTTGGTCATCTGCTCCAAGGAGGAGAACTGTGCCATCTGGGCGATGAACTCAGTATTTTCCATAGGGCTGGTGGGATCCTGATTCTGCAGCTGGGTAATCAACAGCTTCAGGAAGTCGTCCTTGCCCAGCTCCTGGCTTGCCTGGCGACCGTTGGTTGCCAGACTCTTGTTGAAGGTGTCAACGGCCAGCGTTGTCTGTGTCTTTTCCGCCGCACTCATCATTGTATTTATTTCCATATAATCCAGCTCCTATACTTTTGTTAAAACTGCTATGCCATTATATTAACGGCAACTTGCGATGAATCTGAATACATTTTTTGAAGGATTTCCCCGTCAACACCTGCATTCAGCTGATCCTCCGCCATCATTTCTCCATACAGTGTATTCGCAAAGGCCACCGCCTGCTGCTGGCCTTGTCTTCCCTGCTGCTGCTGACCATTGCCAGCCCAAGAAAGGTCAAAGGCTCCGGTGTCGAATCCACTTTCGGCAAAGGCCTGCTTCAGCGAGGAGATGGAGTCCTTGAAGGCCTGGAAGGCTTCCTCGGAGGCCACCTGAATCTGGGCGGAAACAAGCTTGTCATTCAGCTCCAGACTGATCTTCACATTGCCCAGGGACTCAGGATGCAGCACCAAATTGATGGTTCCCACGTTGCCATCCCGCAGGATAATGGAGCCAGTGCGGACAAATTCCGCAGCATTGTTCTGCAGCTGGTTGGAAAGCATGGCACCAAAGCTGGCTTCCCTGCTGCCAGTGGCCACCGGAACAGCCTTCCCCTCAGTCCCGCCAGTAGCTAGCTGCATGGTGATGTCCGCAGTGCCCTCTCCGTGGGTGACGGAGGTGACAAAGTTGCCGTCCTGGAGGGAGGCCTCGGTGACACCGTTCTCGGCGGCGGTGCGCAGATCCTGCACCTGTATCTTCTGGTCCAGGGAGGTCCCAGTCTCCAGACGGACTCCCTTCAGGTCAGACTGCATCTCCGCAACAGCACCCTCGGCCAGAGAAGCGTCGGCCACAGAAGCCGTATCCTGGACGCCAGCCTGCAAAATCTGGGCGATGGTATAGTCGGCATCCTCCGGGGAAAGCTTCTTTGTCTTCTTTTCGGTGGCGTCCAGCTGACTCAGCTGGGCCGTAGCGGCCTCCTCCAGAGACTCAGCCTGAACCAAGGCACCCTCCTGTCCAAGGACCAAGGACTCTGGGTCTGGCTCCAGGAGAGGATCCATCGCCACAGACTCATCCTCCAGCACCAATGCACCAAGGGACTCGCCCTCCAGCTCTTGGGCGGCCAGCTGCACGGCAAACTCTCCATCGGCCTCAATTTCTGGCAGGAGCACATGCTCCTCCACTGTTACGGTGAGATTAAGACTCTTTGTTTCTGTTGGGGCCTTGGACTCATCCTGCTGCTGGGCGCTGGCCGCTACCAGGCTCTCTGTCTTGGCGGGAGCCTGCTCCTGGGCGGGTTCCACCGCCTTCTGGGTAGCCTGAGTCTGGGCGGGTTCCTCCGCCTTCTGGGCAGCCTGAGTCTGGGCAGATTCCTCCGCCTTCGGTGCCTCGGACTTTTCTATGCGTGCCCTTTCCAAGGCCCGCTCAAAGGATGAGGGCTCTCCTGACTTCTGGTCCACCCGCTGGGAATTGCTGGAATTCTGCATCGGCTCCCGTGGGCCCAGTTCCAAGGTCATGTTCGGTGCCAACATTGGCATACCTCCAAAATCATCAGCCTGAGCAGCGAAGCCCAGGCATGTCCTCTACAAAAGGACACTCACTAGAAATATCGACTTTTCCAGAATGGATGTTTACTTTTTTTTGCAGTTTGTCTCCCGCATCCCCGCCTGTCAACCGCAAATCCAACATCTTGACAAAACCCACGGTCTTTTCTATCTTACTACAATGGTAAAAATAAAAAAGCGGACGCTGTTTCTTGTGTCTGTCATGTTTATTTGTTCTCTATTGTTTGGCACGCTGCTGGGCTTTCTGCTGGCAGAGACCACCAACACCATCAACACCGAAAATTTCACGGAATTCACCACAGCCCTCCCTACCCGTCTTCTGGATATAAATGGAGAGCTGATAACCCAGTTCGCCTCCGACGAAAACCGGGAAATCATCAGCCTCGTCCAGCTTCCCCAACACATGTTGGACGCCCTCATCACCCGTGAGGACCGGGTCTTCTACGAGCACAACGGATTCCGCCTCAAGGCCATTCTCCGGGCTGTGGTGGGCGTTGTCACCGGCAAGTCCCTGGGAGGAGGAAGCACCCTCACCCAGCAGATTGCGGGAACCCTGTACTGCGACAGAACGGAGAAGTCCCTCACCCGCAAGCTGAAGGAATTGTGGTGGGCCATCCAGATGGAGCGCCGTTGGTCCAAGGACGAGATTCTGGAGCTCTACCTCAACAAGATTTACTTTGGTGGTGGAACCTACGGGGTGAACGCTGCCTCCAAATACTATTTCGGCCATGACGCCACTCAGATTACCCCCGCGGAGGCAGCAATCCTGGTGGTGCAGCTGTCCAACCCCGCCTACTACAATCCCTTCGACTACCCCAACCGGGCCATGGCACGGCAGCAGAACGTGCTGGAGGAGATGGTGAGTGCCGGCTACCTCACCCCTGAGGAGGCCACCCAGTCCTACGACGACTTTTGGGTGAACTTTGACTACACCAGAATCAACTCCTCCGCCTACTATATGCGGGACGACAAGGCTCCCTGGTTCAGCGAGTATGTTCGCCGTGAGCTGTCGGGAATGCTCTACGGTACCGACGACATCTACACCAGCGGCTTTACCGTGCATACCAGCCTCAATCTGAAGCACCAGCAGGCAGCCCAAAAGACCATGGACTATTACATCGACTACGCCAACACCTCCTACCGGAATTCCAGCAACCTCAGAAGGAATTCTGCGGCGGACACCTATATTCCCATGACGGAGCTCATGTCCCTGGTGTTCAACCTGCCCCAGCTGAAAACCTCGGAGCAGTATATCGAGAACAAGGCCCTGTCCACCTACAATTCCGAGATCAACCCCATACTGGATGTCATGTCACTGATGTTCGGCATCGAGGACATGAAGCTGGCAGTAATCAACAGGGCCAATGCCAAGCAGTCGGAGAAGAGCGGCAAGACGACGATAGAAGGCACCCTCGTCTCCGTAGAGAACAGCACTGGCTACATCACGGCCCTGGTGGGAGGCAGTGAGTACAATTCCAGCAACCAGCTGATTCGTGCCACCCAGGCAAAGATTCAGCCGGGAAGCTCCTTCAAGCCCCTGTACTACTCTGCCGCCCTGGATTCTGGGCAGTTCACCCCTACCACCGTCATGTCCGACACCCCGACGGTGTTCAAGAATGCGGATGGCAAGCCCTACATTCCAACGAATTACCGTGGAATCTGGGAGGGTGACGTGCAGCTGTGGTATGCCCTGTCCACCTCCATGAACGTTGTTTCTGTAAAGGTATTCGAGTCCATTGGATACAATGCCGCCATTGACCGGGCGGTGGCGCTGCTGGGCATCCCTGAGGAGGAACTGCCGAACCGTGGGTTCACCCCCTATCTCAGCCTCGCACTGGGAACCTGCTCCGTCCGTCCCATCGAAATGGCCCGTGCCTTTGCCATCTTTGGCAACCAGGGCAAGGAAGTGGAGCCCATTGCCGTGCTTTCCGTGGAGAATAAAAACGGGAAGGTCATCCTGAATCCCGAGCGAGACCTGCGGCTGGCCCAGCAGGAAAAGGGAGCGGCCATCCAAGTGATTTCACCCCAGAACGCCTTCCTGATGACCAACATCCTTCAGAACACGGTAAAGACGGGAACCCTCCGCCGTGGTTCCAATGGAGGTGCAAAGTTCAAGTACACCAACAGCGAGGGGCGCACCTACACCCTGCCTGCCGCAGGAAAGACGGGAACCACCCAGAACTGGGCCGATGCCTGGGCGGTGGGCTACACTCCCCACCTCACCACCGCTGTTTGGTTCGGATTCGACATTCCCGGCCAGTCTTTGGGAACAGAACTGACTGGCTCAACCCTCTCAGGCGTGGCCTGGGGTGAGTTCATGTATGTCGCCAACGAAGATTATGGTTACAAGTCCTTTGCTGTGCCCCAAACCGGCGTGGTACAGGCGGAGGTTTGCTCTACATCAGGACAAATCAGAACCGAGGCCTGCGGCAGCCACAAGATTACCCAATACTTTATGACAGGAACCCAGCCGGTGGAAATCTGCCAGCTGCACATCAACCGGGTCAACGTCCAGCAGGTGGGTCTCCAGCGGCTGGAGCAGGAGCGCTACCATTCGGGTGCATACTATTCCGTGGAGATAGATGACGCTCCCCTGGTGCTTGACTTGAGTTTCCTGCTGAACGACAACTATGGCCAGTTGGATGATACTTTGACGGATGAAGATGGTACTGTAGTTTTAAACAATGAGGAACAGGCTGAGGAAGCACCAGTCACCTACAACTATCTGTTGGACTGATGTATTTGGACTTCTGTTTCAAATGGACAGCAATGAGGAGGAGCTATGCTGGTAGACATTAATCAAATACAAGTCAGCAAGAGAATCCGAAAGGATGTAGGTGACTTGTCTCCCCTCATGGACAGCCTCAAGCGATATGGTCTGCTGAATCCCATCACCATCACCAAAGACTACAAACTCATCGCTGGACAACGACGGCTTGAGTCCGCCCGGCAGTTGGGGTGGACTACCATCGATGCGGTGGTGGTGGACATCAAGGATCCGGTGACAAGGCTTGAGATAGAGCTGGAGGAGAATACCCAGAGAAGCAACTTCACAGAGTTGGAGCTGCTGGAAGGATACAAGCAATTGGAAAAGCTCAGGAACCCCGGCTTCTTCCGACGCATCTGGAATGCCATCAAAGCCTTCTTCAAGAAGCTCTTCAAAAAAGACTAGTCTGCCTGAGGCGGCTGCTGGTTGCTTTCTATGGGGGACTTGCATCCATCGCTTTCACAACCGCACCCACAGCCAGAGCAGGAGCTCCAGCTGCTGGAGCCACAGCCGCAGCCGCCGGAAGCACCCGCCTTCTTTCGCATGATGTTCCGGATCACCAGTGCCACCACCAGTGCAGTCACCCCGATTCCAATTATGTAGTCAATCATAGTTTGTCTCCTTACAAAGTTACCATACGCTAACTGCTACGAAAAGTCAAGTGCACCTTTGAATCCATTCGGGAAAGCTAGGGATTCAGCGTGACGGTTCCGTACTTGTCCTCAATGGTGGTCTTCATGCTGTTCATGGGCTTCCAGACTACGGACAGAGTAAAGTGGGGACTGAAGTCAAAGACATTCTTACCGCCCTCTGATATGGTGCGGGGAGAAACCTTGAACTGAGACGACAAGGTCCAGTCATGGAGCTGGTGATTCAGGGAGACCTCCAGGGATTTCAGCTTGAAGCCGGAAGCCTCACGTTTTCCCTTGTCCCAGAAGGAAAATGAGTTCCACAAGTCCTTGAATACATTCGTCTCCCCCGGAATCTGCGGCTCGAATCCGGTGTAGTCCTGGATATACCTGTAAATCACATCATTTCTGGAGCTGGACTTGAAGGTGAGGTCCAAGAATTCGTTGATGGTGAAGGTGATGGATGGCTCAAAGGTAAAATAGCTGCTGGTGGGTTGTAGGAAATTGTACCGGATGGTGGTATTGACACCAGGAGTCAATGCTATCCTGTTCTTCCAAAAATAACGTTTTTTGCTGGAACTGTAAGTATATCTCAACTCCATAGAGTCAGGCTGGAATTCCTTCTCACTCTTCAACTTCCATCCCAACTGAGGATCATAGTCATAGCTCGCCACGTAGCGCATGGCAAAACTGAATGTCAAGTTATACCCAGAAAGGCTCAGGGAAAAGGTATCGTTATACTTGTCCTCCAGATTGTAACGATAGTTTTCCGTAAAGGTCAGCTTGTTGTCAAAGAATTTTACGGTCAGATTCTGGGTCAAGGGCTGAAGCACCCATTCCTTGTCGTCCACACTTTTATGCTGGATTCCTGCGCCGAGACTTGCCGTCACGTAGGGAAACCCCAAAGTGAGGGTTCCAGAATAGGCCTCCCGTAGAGGGGGGAGCACCGTGGAAAGATTCACCTGTTGATAGAAGCTTCCCTCCTGACTCTTGAGATTAACCGTTAGATTGTGGCTCGCAAAGGACTGGTAATCCCATGCCGGTAGCTCATAATCCCATTCTGGTTCCTCCACCGTACCAATAAAGCTCGTCCTGATGACCCGCACACTGGCATTCCAGCTGATGGTTGTCCCGGAGAAAATCGGATGAAACACAAAGGGAGCTAGGGAAACCGTGTTGCTGTTATCCAAGTCAAGCTTCCGGGCAGCATAGTCATTCCGTTGGATTGTCTGACGCTGTTGTTCGTTTTCATAGATTGGATGATGCTGGTATACGGGAGTGAAGGTCAGCCCATTGGTGAGGCTGAAAAAATTATTCCGATACTTTAATCCACTGGTCAAGCTAACGGGCACCTTCAGGTAGAGAAAGGTTGAATTGATGTCATCCCATTTGAAGTCTTTCTTTGTCTGTGGAGCCACGTATCCAATTTCCGAGGAGAAGTTAGGGGAAATGCTGTAGGTCAGCTTGTAGTCCAGACCATCAATCGGCTGTGTCGAAGGTTTTGCCACTACAATTGTGGGAATACTCAAACTGTCAATAGGAGACTTCTCCTCAGGATCTTCCTCCCCACCGGACCCGTTCACCATAGCTACGTCATCCTCTAGGCCTGCATCCACAGTTTCTGCCGCTTCTACCTGGACACGCTCCTCCTCACTGAGGAATTCCTCCGGAACATTCAGCTTTTCCTTTTCGACTTTTGGCCAAGGAGAGAGTCCCCCTACAGTGGTGCTTTTTTTGGGAAATGGATAGGAAAAAATCTCCCCTGAAATAGTGCCACTCAAATAAAATGGCTTGATAAGGCCAGGATAAAATGCCTTTCTACTGGGACTCACCTTGGCCTCCTCCACCGTGAGGTCAGAAACATCCGTCAAGGAGTAGAAATTCAGGTCAAAGCCAGGAGACAGACTCACCTTGGAAAGGTAGGGAGAGACGGCCTCCAGCTTTGGTGCCCCCGAGGCAGTGATTCGCCACAGGAATGAAGAGATTTCCCCCGATGTAGTGGTCTCCTCCTCCGCAGCAGCGCCACCGCTGGACAAGGCAAAGTCGAACCAATCCATAGTCTCCCTGCGATCTTCAAAAAAGTCCTGATTGAAGAAGGGATCAGAATACAAGGGCAGAGCTACATTCAGGGTGAAGGGCTTTGTCATACTCAAGTTGAAATTGCCACGATATCTGAAAGGCAGCGACATTCCTGCAAAATACGCTCCATTGTATTGGGTTTCCCCATTTTCATCATAGGGAGTGTAGACATTCACCCCTCCTTGGGAGACGGGAAACAGTGTCCTACTAAAACCCAAGTTCAGGAAAAAGTCGAGCTTTGAAATATAGGCATTCTCCGGGGTGAAGGCACCCTCCAGCCCCACCATTCCCCCGAGGTTAGTGTAGTAGTCTGCCATGAATTTGAGGGTATGGGGATAACTAGCAGAATCCTTTTCCTCTAGGTTCCGCAGCACGAGTCCTTCCCTGCGCTGTTTGTACATGGTTGAACTGTTGAGAAAACTAAAGAAGGAATCCTCGTCCTTCTTCTCTGTAGGCTTCTTGCGACCAATGAGATAGGTGGAGGTCTGGATGGTATATCCCTTCCGCTGGTCATAACCAAACACCGGATTGAAAATCAGCTCGTCCTTGGGATAATAGAAGAAGGGAAAATACATCACCGGCACCTTTCCAATGTACAACAGGGCATTTGCAAAGGCAAACTCATTTCCTGGCAAAAGCCAGATTCGGGAAGCCTTGATTTTCCAGTGGGGATCTGGCTCCTCACAAAAGGTAAGGGTTCCCCGCCTGAAGGCCACAGTACCTGAATCATCCCGTGCAAAAAGCTCAGCAGAAGCCACCAATCGTGAATCGGTATCCACCTGGATAGTGCCAGAGTCCCCCTGAACAACAGTTCCCGAATGAAAGACACCTTCCTGAGAGTCGATGTTAAACAGGATGCTTTCCGCCGTCATCTGCTCCGGCTCTCCATTGCCAGTGTCACGATCCAGAGTAACATTCCCGATGGCATAGAGCAGGTTCTGACTGCGATTGAAGCTCACCTGTTCAGCCTGAATTCTGCTACTTGTCTTTCCCTGCACCACGGAAATCACCACACCACCAGTAAAGACTACAATCTCATCCTCCGTGGCCTCATCGGTATAATAGTCCGTCTGGCGGGCCTGCTCAATGGTGACCACATTCTCTTGGGCATGGAGTCCCAGTGCCCCAAAGAGCAGCAAAAAGGTGAGGATGATGGTTCTCAGCTTTCCTCCAAGGAATCCCCCCAAAACTATCCCTCTTGGCCGCCAGCGCAATCATTATCCAACTGAGGACGTGCACTCTGCTGAGAGGCTGGCCCCGCACCAAGTCCCGGCAGGCCCTGCCGATGGCGGTCCAGCATCTCCTTGATGTAGAGGCCGGTGTGGGACTCCTGGCAGCAGGCCACCTCCTCCGGGGTGCCGGTGGTCACTACGGTGCCACCACGGAAGCCGCCCTCCGGTCCCATGTCGATGATATGGTCCGCCTGGAGAATCACGTCCAGGTTGTGCTCGATCATCACCACGGTGTTGCCCTGGTCCACCAGCCGCTGGATCACCTCTATCAGCTGCTTCACGTCGGCAAAGTGGAGGCCCGTGGTGGGCTCGTCCAGGATGTAGAGGGTCTTGCCGGTGGAGCGGCGGGCAAGCTCGTTTGCCAGCTTCACCCGCTGGGCCTCCCCGCCGGAAAGGGTCAAGGCCGACTGCCCCATCTGCACATAGCCCAGGCCCACGGAAAGCAGGGTGTCCAGCTTGCGGGCGATGTGGGGAATGTGGGCAAAGAATCCGGCGGCCTCCTCAATGGTCATGGCCAGCACATCGGCAATGCTCTTGCCCTTGTAGCGAACCCCCAAGGTCTCCTGATTGAACCGGGCGCCACGGCACACCTCGCAGGGAATGTACACGTCGGGAAGGAAATTCATCTCGATGGTGATGGTTCCCGCTCCCTGGCAGTTCTCGCAGCGGCCCCCCTTCACGTTGAAGCTGAACCGGCCATTTTTGAAGCCCCGAGCCTTGGCGTCAGGCAGGCTGGCGTACAGCTCCCGGATGCCGTCAAAGACACCCACGTAGGTGGCGGGATTGGATCGGGGGGTGCGGCCGATGGGACTCTGGTCAATGTTGATTACCTTGTCGATATGCTCCAGGCCGGAAATCTCCCGATAGGCTCCTATCGGAAGGGAGGAGCGCATGATGCGGTTGGAGACGGCGGGAAAGAACACGTCGCTCAGAAGGGTGGATTTGCCGGAGCCTGAGACGCCCGTGATGCAGGTGAATTTTCCCAGGGGAATCTCCACCGTCACGTCCTTCAGATTGTGCTCCGTCACCCCCGCCAGGGTGATGCACCTGCCGTTGCCCGGCCGCCGCTGGCTGGGTATGTCCATCTTCAAGGTGCCGGCTAAATACTGCCCTGTGAGGCTTTCGGCCACCTGCATCACCTGCTCCGGC
>CAMGSV010000012.1 GCA_946061495.1 uncultured Spirochaetales bacterium
CTGTCCAGCCGCCGAGCCAGCAGTTTCCCTTGATGTTCCCCGCTGTTGGCTTCGGTCCAGGTGCTTTCCGATACCAGTACCCAGGAGCTATAGGCCTTGTTCACACCCTCCAGTCGGGCAGCAATGTTCACGTTGTTGCCCATCATGGTGTAGTTCATCTTCTTGTCGGTTCCCATGTTGCCGATTACCATCTTGCCCGTGTTGATTCCGATTCTGGTGAGGATGGGCATGGGAAGGGTGCCGTCCGCCACCAGCTGCTGGTTCAGCTTCTGCTCCATCTGCTTCATGCGGACTGCCGAGGCGCAGGCACGGAAGGCGTGGTCCGGCACATCCATGGGGGCACCAAAGAAGGAGACGATGGCGTCGCCAATGTACTTGTCGATGGTGCCCTGGTTCTCCAGGATTACGTCGCTCATGGTGGTGAGGTACTCGTTCAGAATCGAAACCAGCTGGGGTGCGGAAAGCTGTTCCGACAGGGTGGAGAAGCTCTTGATATCGGAGAAGAGGGCGGTGACATTTTTCTCGGAACCACCCAGCGCCAGGGACTCAGGGTGGTTCACCAGGTCATCGACAATATCCTTGGAAAGATAGGTGGAGAAGGCCTGACGCAGGAACCGCTTGTCATGCTCGGCATAAAGGAAGCGGAAAATCACGTCCGCCATATAGGTGAGGAACGTGACGATGAAGGTGGCGGTGATGGGGGAGTAGATTCGTCCGAACCGCATCAGCAGGAGGGCTCCTACCGGAATGGCCAGCACTCCCAGCAACCCACCCACCAGCTGGGTACGCTGCTTCTTGCCCGCAAGGATAAGGGTCAGCAGCAAGGTAACCAGCACGATGGGGAAGTATACCCACTCCCAGTTCAAAGGGGTGATGAATTGCTCTGACACAATGGTGTTATAAACATTTCCGTGGGTGCCCACATTGGCGTAGCGGGCCTCGAAGGGGGTGGCACCCATATCGGTGGTGCCGGTGGCACTATTTCCCAGGATGCAGAAGGCACCATCCAGCTGGGCTTTCAACTCCCCAAAGCTGGTGTTGTAGCCATCCAAGTATTCCCGGAAGATGGTGTAGGTCTCTTCCACCGCTGTCAGGAAATGCTCGATCTCGGCAGTGTCGGCACCCTCCTGGGCCAGCTCCTCCAGCCGTGTGGTGATTTGCTGGAGGCTGTCACCTCCTAGAAAGTCCCCGCAGTTGGCGAAGAACTGTTGCCGGGCGGCAAAATAGTCCTGGTAGTCCTCATCGCTGATGCTGATGCCCAGGGGATTGCCTTCCACGTCAAAGCCCTGGCAGCCAGCCAGCATGGCTTCCTTGGCCTCCTTCAGCATGGCATACTCCTCCAGCAGGCTGTAGGCTCCCGTGTAATAGTCCAGCCAGGAACCGTCTGCCGCCAACAGGTAGCAGTCCTCATAGAGCCACCGCAGGCAGGAGATGATTTGGGCCTCGTACTCGTCCAGATAGCGGAGGGCAATGACGGGAATATGGATGAAGCTTTCGGCATAGGTGCGGTGGAGCCAGTTGATGAGCATGTGGCCGTTGCGGTCCAGGGGAATGGTGATGTCCTTGCGGGTGTCGCTTCCGGGAAGCAGAGCATTTTTCAGGATGAGGGTGCGTCTCTTCTGCTGGATGGACTCCACATCCAGCAGATCCATCATGGGGGCGAACACCAGCTGTCCCAGATATTTGTCCCCGGACTTGTGCAGCAGCTCCACCCGCCGCCGCAGTCCGTCAGCATCAACGATTACGTTGGTGAATCCTGCCCCCGCCGCCCGCTTCATCATGATGGAGATGGCCGGGGAGAATCCTTCCTCCATGTTCTGGTCGGCAATGGTCTTGCGGTTGTTCTTGTAGATGAAGTCGTTGGGATCCTCCACATTGTCCATCAGCATTCGCTGCCGCACATATTCCTTGTCCTCCTCCGTGGATGACATGACGTTGGTGTAGTTGACGGTGAGCCAGGTGTTGCCAAAGAACTGGACCGCCCGGCCGAAGTAGTCGTCGTTGTCCCGGAACAGCCGGTCAACGGAGCCCCGCAGGGACTCCAGTGTGGGCAGGATGTCGGACTCCACCACACTGCCGCTGATTTCCGGCAATTCTGTGGGAGGGAATTGTCCTGCGGCAGTGGCTTCTGCCAGCTGCTCCATGACGGAGACCACCAGTCCTTGGCTCTCGTCGAACTTGCTGGGAATGTCAGCCAGCGCTTCGGGGTCAATGCCACCCTGGGAGGGAGACAGGTACTCAATATCGAAGGTGGCGCTCCTGGCTCCCAGCTCCTTCATGCGGATCAAGGTGTCTGCCAAAACGTCCCGGGGCCAAGGCCAGGTTCCCACCACCTCCAGGGAAAGGTCCTCCACGTCCACAAAGACGATTTCCTCGGCCACTGGAGGTTCTGGCACGGCACGGAGCAGCAGATCATAGATGCTGTTGTCAATATTGTTGAAAACATCCATAGTTCCCAAAATACCAACAATTAAAATCAATCCAAAACAAACGAAAAAAATAGTTTTTTTCTTAAAAATTTCGACAAAACTCTTTGAATCCATAGATTTCTATTATAACACATGTTATACTTTAAGTCACTCGAAATGGTGTTTCCTAATTTGTAAAGGTGTTTGGAGGAGCTGATGAAAAAAGGCATTGTATTGATTTTGATTTTGTTCCTGGGCTTTGCTGCCTATGGACAGGATGCCTCAAAGGTCACAGAAATTTTAGAAGCGGAACAGCTTACCAGAGCGCAGGCTTCCTACATTGCGGTCAGTTGGCTGGATTCTGCAAATGAGTCCCTGGATTTTGCCGAGACAGCCCAGATTGCCCTGGAGCAGGGACTGCTGAAGGATGGTGTTGATGTGAATGAGCCCATCCGCCTTGACGAGCTGGCTGGTCTGTGCATGAAGGCCTGGAATGTGCCGGGAGGTCTGTTCTACCGGATGACAAAGGCGAACCGCTACGCATACAAGGAGCTGGTGGCACGGCAGTTTCTGCCGAGCAATGGGGATCCTTCCTTCACGGTGTCTGGTGCGGAGGGGTTGAATGTCATGTACCAGTGCATGGAACTGAAGAATCCCGTCCTGTTTGAAGAATAAAGGGGCAGTCTGATGAAGAGAATTATTGCAAGTGTTTTGTTTGTTGCTATGGTAGCCACTGGGGTGTCTGCCATCGAGTATGGCGGATTGTTGGACAGCAACTCCTCCTTTGAGAAGATTGCAGAAAATGACTTTGCCTTTTCCCAGAAGCTGGATGCCTCCGCATACATGCGGATTCCTTTTACGAAGGATGGCCGTGCAGCCTTGTCCACGGAGTTTGCCTATCGGTTCCAGTATACAGCTGAGGACATGAATCACTTCCTGAATCTTCCCCTGCTGAAGGTGAGTTACAGGGGGGGCGTTGGAAATGGATACATGGATATTGCTGCCGGCCGGTTTACCATGTCTGACAACACAAGAAAGATTTTCAACCAGACAAGTGACGGTCTCTTTGGCTCCTTTGCGACAGATGTCTTTGTTGCATCCATGTATTTTGGATATACCGGCTTGGTCAATCGGTATTTTGTTTCCATGGTGGAGACTGACATTGACGCCTATTCTGGCTTTGAGTCTGATTTTTATACTTCATCCCTGCCCTACATGGTTGTCGGGGCAAATGTGGGACTCAACAATCTGTTTCTCAATCAAAATATGGGAATCGGTTTCTGGGGATTTGTGGGAATCCAGAACATGAAGTCGAATAAAATGTACGGTACAATCAGCTTCGATGGCCCCATCGTTGGGAACCTCTTTCATTCAACCGAGGGAATTGTTGTCGGCTTGATTTGGAATGATACAGCTGAGGTGGCCGGGCTGTGCTCTACAACTCTCTCCTATTATTTTGATTGGCTGGGACTGGCGGTAAATGCCGGTGCTACTTATGCCTCCGAGAAATTCGAGACGGTGACGGCCACCAGTGGAATGGTTAGGAGCGAGCCTTGGACAAATGTGTTCCTGCCATCCCTGTCGGTGTCCATGCTGCCAGTGTCTAACCTGTATGTTGCCGTGGAGACGAATTTCCCGTTGGCCGCAAAGGATATGGAGTACCAGGGTGCAGGATTGGTTGGCTCCGTCCAGTATCAGTTGTTCAACGATGTGGCTCTGGGAGTCAATGTATCACAGTTCTTTGCCAAGATGGAGGAGAACAACTACACTAAGATCAGCTTGAGGGCTGCAATCAGTTTCTAAGGATTTGTTTTGAGGGTAATTCCTTGTTACAATAAGAGGTAGGAGGATAAAGATGAAGCGAATGATACTTTTGATTTTGCTGTTGGTGGCAGGTTTGGCTGGTGTTTGTGCCGCAACTGCTGATAAGGCTGAGGTGATTTCCTTCACCGGAAAGGCTGAGTATGAAACTCCGCAGGGATGGGTTCCTATTGCGGTCGGTGCCGTTTTGGATCAGGGGACAGTGATTTCCACCGGATTCAAATCCTCTGTAGTGCTGGCCATTGGTGAGTCCCGGTTTACGGTGGCGGCCTTGTCAAGAATGAGCATCGACAAGCTGACTGAAAATGACAGCAATTATGATACCGAGATGAGTCTTGCCACCGGAAAGCTGAAAATGAATGTAAAATCAAAGCCCGGCAAGAGCACGGCTTTTACCGTCCGTAGCCCCACCGCCACCGCTTCTGTCCGTGGTACCAGTGGAATCATCAGTGCGACTGGCCAGCTCCAGAGCTTGACCGGGGTGTGGTCCATGGCTCCTATCGGCAGTGGCAAGACCATTGAGGTGAAGGGTACCCAGAGCGCACGGATTACTGCTCCTACCGCAGTGGAGACCCCCCAGCAGACATCCATTGCTGCTACAACGGTGGCATCCTCCGGCACTTCTAGCTTGGCTTCCCAAGAGGCTGTTACCTCTGCCGGCGCACCGTCTGCCACCTCTGCTGGCGCACAGCAGGTTACCCCTGAAGTAGCGCCCATTACAACCGGCAATATCATTGTCAGTGTGGAGATGCCTACAATTTAATGTGAGTAGTTGAACCATACATCACCACCTGTCTTGGAGCCATTGAAGTGCCGTGGCAGGTGGTGTTTTTTATTTTTCCAGGCAATTGGGGGATTGTTTGCTCTCCCTTTGACCATATTCCTACAACGTGGTATGATAAACCACTATGAAAACTGAACTGATTAAGGATATCCTTGTTTCTGAGCCCGACGGAAGGGCTGTCACTGTCAGCGGTTGGGTCCGCACAAAGCGTGAGTCCAAGAACCTTGTCTTTCTGCAGGTGAATGATGGCTCCTGCTTCGCCTCCCTTCAGCTGACCCATGACCGGGAGAATTCCGGTTGCCAGGATACCCTCAATCAGATGGAGTCCAGCCTCAAATCCATCACTACAGGAGCCAGTCTGCGGGCTACTGGAAAGCTGGTTCCCTCTCCTGCCTCTGGCCAGGCGGTGGAGCTGCAGCTGGAGGTGCTCGAGGTGCTGGGACAGGCTCCGGCGGACAGCTATCCTTTGCAGAAGAAAAACCATTCCATGGAGTTCCTTCGGGAGAACGCCCACCTGAGAGCCCGCACCAATACCTTCGGCGCCGTGGCACGCATGCGGAGCCAGATGGCCTACGCCATCCACACCTTCTTCCAGGAGCGGGGCTTCCACTACGTCCACACCCCCATCATCACTGCCAGCGACGCGGAGGGGGCCGGTGAAATGTTCCAGGTGACTACCCTGGGACTGGAGAAGCTGGCGGAGAAGGCGGTGGTGGCCGGTTCCAAGGGCATGGCAGCGGAGAAGGCCGCCGCCCTGGTGGACTACTCCAAGGACTTTTTCGGCAAGAAGGCCAGCCTCACCGTGTCCGGCCAGCTGGAGGCGGAGACCTATGCCACCGCACTGTCCCGGGTCTACACCTTTGGACCCACCTTCCGGGCGGAGAATTCCAACACCACCCGTCACCTGGCAGAGTTCTGGATGATTGAGCCGGAGATGGCCTTCTTCGACTTGGCGGACAACATGGATCTGGCGGAGGAATTCGTCAAGTACCTGCTGAACTGGGCCCTCACCAAGTGTGCCGCCGACATGGAATTCTTTGACCAGCGGATTCAGAAGGGCTTGATTGACACCCTGCGCCACGTGGTGAGTTCAGACTTTGCCCGGGTCACCTATACCGAGGCGGTGGCCCAGCTGGAGAAGAATGCCGACCAATTCGAATTCAATCCCTACTGGGGCTGCGACCTCCAGAGCGAGCACGAGAAGTATCTGACGGAGGTGGTCTACAAGAAGCCGGTCATCGTCACAGACTATCCCAAGGAAATCAAGGCCTTCTACATGAAGCTGGACCAGGATGGAAAGACGGTGCGGGCCATGGACGTGCTGGTGCCGGGACTGGGAGAGATTATCGGTGGCTCCCAGCGTGAGGCGGACTACGACACCCTGCTGGGACGCATCAAGGACTTGGGCCTGAATCCTCAAGACTACTGGTGGTATCTTGATTTGCGGAAGTTCGGCACTGTGCCCCATTCCGGCTTTGGACTGGGATTCGAGCGACTGTTGCTCTACGTCACGGGTATGACCAATATTCGTGATGTGATTCCCTTCCCACGGGCACCCAAGCTGGCGGAGTTCTAGAACCAGTCGGCTTTTTTGAGCCGACTGTAGTTTTGAGTTGAAGATGACGATACTATACTAATCGTCATTTGGCGTGGAGGCCCGATTCTATGGATCGTCGGTTGTGCACTGGAGAGGAAGGTTAATCGTGGGATATATAAAGAAAAAGTTTTTGGGCCTGGTGTTTGCCCTGTTTGTTCTGGCAATTTCCTTTGTCCTCCTCTCCATTGTGGCCTTTTATCGGGTGCTCCAGCAGAAGGAGACGGTGCTGCAGGAAGGCACCTTGTACGACCTGTCTCAGTTCACCAGCAACTACATGGATGTGAAGCTGGAGGGGTATCTCAATACCCTCCATGGACTTTCTGACCTGATGCTGCTGCGGAATGTGGAGTGGCCGGTTATCCGGGAGCGGCTGAATGCGGTGGCAAAGAGCCAGCAGTTTCAGCACATCGGCCTTTCCTCCCTGGATGGGGTGGTCTGGGCTACTGACGGCAAGGATGACTTTACCATTGACATTAGCGGCAGGGACTACTGGAAGGACCTGCTGGCAGGAAAGTCCATCATTACCGACGCCCAGGATTCCCTGGTGTCCGCCAACCAAATCTTCGTGGTGGCTGTTCCCATGGTGAATCGTGACGGTGGGGTAGTGGGGGTTATCCACGGCGCCGTTTCCCTGAACGAGTTCCAGGGCTACGAGGCCGGACGGGTAGACATGGGAAACTACCTGGTGTTTGTGGTGGACAGGACTGGTGCCTTTATCCTCCGGGATGCAAAGCACACCGAGTCTTGGGACTGTTCCACCATTTTCCAGGAGCTGGCGCAGGAGGATAGTCGTGGGAATGCTGAGCTCATTCGCTCCAATCTCCAGGCGGGAACTGCCCTCCAGACCGAGGCTCGGATTCTGGGCAAAGACTTCATTCTGTGCTTTTCACCATTGACCATCAACGACTGGTACACCGTGGTGCTGATGCCCAAGGATGAGATCAGCAAGCATATTTCATCCCTGCTGGATACTAACATCAACATTCTGATGGTTTGTGTCATTGTTCCATTACTGCTTTTGTGTGTGCTGTTTATTTTCTTTATGAAAAAGGAAATAAATGTGGAGCGAAACAAAGAGTTCCAGCTGCGGGAAAAGCTCTTTTCCGATATCGAGGGATTTATCCAGATAGACCTCAACGAGGACCGAGTCATATACTGTTCCCAGTCCCTGGACTTGCCGGAGGGAACCATGCCCTTCTCCCACTTGATGGAGATCTACGTGAACCAGCGGATAGACCAAGAGGCCCAGGGAAAGATGGCCCGCATCTTTGCAGTGGACAACCTTTTCGAGATTTTTTCCAAGGGTATTGCCCGTGTGTCACAGGAGTATCGGGCCATGGACAAGCGGGAAAAGTTGCGGTGGTTCCAAAGCGACATCCACATGGAAAATGACTTTGAGACTGGCCACGTGATTGTCTACCTCATCATCAGAAACATCGATGAGAAGAAGCGGCTGGAGAATGCCCTGAAGGTGAAGGCTGAGCGTGATGCCCTGACTGGGCTCTACAACAGAAGCACCGCCACAGATCTTATCAATGTATTCCTCCATCTCCATACCCACGACCCCAAGGTGACCCACGCCTTTGTGATTTTGGATCTGGACAACTTCAAGGTGTTGAACGACACCTTGCTGCATAAGACGGGAGACAAGGCCCTGCAGGATGTGGCTCAGATTCTCACCACCTTCTTCCGCAAGGAGGACGTGGTGTGCCGCCTCGGTGGGGATGAGTTCGTGGTGTTTCTGAAGAATATCAGCTGTGCAAATGTGGAGTCAAAGCTTTCTATTCTAATGGAAAAGCTGCGGCTCACCTACACTCAGGAGGACAAGTCGGTGACCATCTCTGCTTCGGCAGGATTTGCCGTGGCACCAGCCAGTGGGGCTACCTTCCAAGAGCTTTATACGGCTGCTGATCAGGCGCTGTATCAGGCAAAGCATGGTGGTAAGTCTACCTTCCGTCAGTTCCACACCTCCTGAGTTTAGGGGAGACTTTCACTGAATACCCCCCCCCCCCCATAGCATGTTCCGATAGCCAAAGGTAGATTCTTTTGTGGCATCGGGGCGGGGGTGTTTCCTGCTGAAAAATAGATTGTTATTGTAATATAATATGCCGATTCTATTAGGGGAGGGATTATGAGTAAACGCTTTGTTGCAGCGCAGATTGTGCTGCTTTCCGTTTTATCCTTTGTATCTGCCTTGGATTTTCCCACTGGGGGAGATTATATTTTCAGACTGACTAATCCAGAGCTGCTTTCAGGGGCCGGTTCTTCAGCCGGAGGGGGATTCTATAGTTCAGGTCCCAGTTCCATTGTGATGAATCCCGCCTTGCCAGCCAATGACCAGCGGGTGATGCTCAATTTGGGATACACGGCGCTGTTCAATACGGGAGATGATGCCAGCTTTGGCTCTGGTGCCCAGCTTGCCCTGTTGATTCCCAGCCGTTGGGGGGTGTTCTCTACCACCATCGATGGTATCTTTTGCGATGTGGGAAAGCTTGAGCCGGGTAATCTGGTGCATTGGCGGGGCGGATTCTCCAAAGATGTGACGGAGCGGTTGTATGCAGGAATCGATTTGAATTTCGGAATGCAGTGGGGGGCCCGTACAGACTGGATGATTGGGTTTGACTTGGGGTTTGTGTACCATTGGGGAACCCTGGGCTTCTTGAAGGATACCCGCATTGCCGGTGTGCTGAGCGGCTTGGGCAAGCCGTACCAGCTGGGAATGCCCAGTGTTGTCACCCCGAAGGCTGGTATTGCCGCCACCCTCTTTTCTGTGGCCAAGGACAATGTGGCAGGTGGATTTTCTGCCGACCTATCCTTTCCCATGTTCACGAATATGGTTGTTGATCTTGGATTGCAGTTGCGGATTGCAAAGATTATTACGGTGAAGTCCGGCTGGCAGCTGAATGTTTGGGAGGCTGCCCACAAGGATTTGAACCTCCTGCCGTCCGTTGGGGTGACGGTGCGCTTTGGCATCAATACAAAGAAGAACCAGTTCATGATAGACAAGGGGTGGCAGCAGAGTGAGATAACTACCAGCGGGGCTTGGCAGAATGTTTACGAGGGGGTTCACGCTGCCTCTGCCGGTGCAGCCATCAATCTTGGCCTGCGGGATAAGGAAGCCCCGGTAATCAAAATATGGAACGAGGAGTAGTGATGAGACGAGGAATTGTACTTTTTACGTTGGGCTGCCTACTGGCTGGAGTTGGTCTGCCGGCTTTTGCTCAGAAGGAGACCCTCTATATTTCTCCCAATAGTGATGGCGTGCAGGATCAGCTGGAGGTTCCACTGTCCATCACGGACAAGCGGTACATCACTGAATGGCAGTTCATCATTACCGACGAGGCGGGTGCCGTCGTGCGAACCATTGGCAACAAGGTGAGCCTGCCGGAAAAGATCACCTTCAAGAATTTTCTGACTCGTTTCTTCAGTGCAAAGTCAGGGGTTGCCGTTCCTGACTCCGTTACCTGGGATGGAACCCTTGATTCTGGTGAGATTGCTCCTGACGGAACCTATTTCTACTATCTGACTGCAAAGGATGACAATGACAACCAGAGTGCCACAGAAAAACTGTCAGTGGTGGTGGACAATACGCCGCCCACCATCCATCTGGCCCAGCCGGTTTCTGATGACGACAAGATTTTTGGAGAAGGTCGCAAGACGGAGTTCAATGTTCAGCAGTTTGGCTCCCAGGAGGAATTGTGGACAGGAACCTTTGCGGACGCAGCTGGCACTGTAGTGCGAAAAATTGAGTGGAGGTCTGGTGCTCCTGCTGCATTCTCCTGGGATGGTCGTAATGACAACGGTGTGCCGGTGGATGATGGGGTATACAACTATAGCATCACCTCCACCGACCGGGCAGGCAACACCTCCATGGTAGCCCAAATCCCCAACATCATCTATTCTGCAGAAAAACCAGGAACCAATATTCTTATCAATGGTAGCCGTTACTTCTCGCCGAATGGGGATACGGTACAGGATACCATGCTCTTTGATGTAACGATTCCTGTGGGCAGTGGGAGAACAGCTGGTGGAAATCGTCTGGTTCACTGGAGAATAGACATTACAAACGCCTCTGGAATCATTGTCCGAACCTTTGAGGGAGGAGATGTGCCACCCGTTGTCCTTTTGTACGATGGAATGGACCAGAACGGACAGGTGTTGCCAGATGGCTCCTATCAGGCTGTGGTGACTGCCCGGTATTCCAACGGCTACGAGACCATGCCCTTGCGTTCTCCTTACTTTGTGTTGGATACAGTGGCGCCTTCTGCAACGGTTCGTGTAGATTCAACCATATTCTCTCCCGATGGCGATGGACGGCTGGATACCTTGGGGATTCATCAGGAAGCAACGCTGGAAAAGGAATGGCTTGGAGAGATTCTTGATTCCCGGGGAAGGGTAGTGCGTACCTATAATTTTGGAGGTAAGCCCTCCTCCTCTTTCCTGTGGGAAGGTTTGGATGGTCAGGGCAGACTCTGTGATGATGGTTCCTATACCTATCGTCTTTCCTCTGTGGACCAGGCGGGTAATGGGGGGCAGGTGGTTTCCCGTCCCTTTGAGCTGAATACGGGTACAACGGAGGTTATCCTCACGGTCCAGCCTCCCGCCTTCTCTCCCAATGGAGATGGGGTGCAGGATGCGGTGGCCCTGACTCCTGTGGTGAAATCCGAGAGCGGAGTTGCCTCCTACAAGCTGCAGATTAAGGATGCTGCTGGAACTGCCGTCAAGACAATTTCCAGCACAGGTTCTCTGCCGGCCCGCTTCACCTGGAACGGACTGGCAGACGATGGGACCCGCTGTGTCGATGGTTCATACACTGCCACCCTAGAGACGGTCTCCAAGAATGGTTCCATGGCCACTACCGTGAGCCAGCCTTTCGTGATGGACACCGTGGCTCCCGAGGTTGCTGTTTCCGTGCCCTACACCCTCTTTTCTCCCGATGGAGATGGAGCAAAGGACGTGATTCCCTTTACCATCAACTCCAGTCAGGAGGAGAAGTGGACCGCTCGGATTGAAAGCCAGCGTGGTTCCTTGGTACAGGAAATCATGTGGGAGGGTGCTGCCCAGTCCTTTGATTGGGATGGAACAAATAGTTCTGGAAACCTGGTGGAGGATGGCACCTACAAGCTCACCATTTCTTCTCAGGATGCTGCCGGCAACAGAGGGACAGCGACCATCTCCAACGTGCAGGTGGATACTCGCCGCGGAAAGGTGTACTTGACTGCGGACCAGTCTGTCATCTCACCCAATGGGGACGGCTTCTTGGACCAGCAGAAGTTCACCATCAGAATGACCTTGACAGAGGGTATTGAGAGTTGGCAGTTTGATATAAAGAACCAGACGGATGGCGTGGTGCGGTCTTGGAATCAGGATGATTCGACCAATGTTCCTGCCACCGTCACCTGGGACGGCCTTTCTTCTGGCGGTGTTCCTGTGGAGGGAACGTTGACAGGAAATCTGGTGGTTCGCTATGTCAACGGTGCAGTCCTTACTGCTACCACCGCTCCCTTTATCAGCTCCGTGACACCGCCACAATTGAACGTTCGGACTACACCTGAATATTTTAGCCCCGACAACGACGGAGTGGACGACGACTTGTTCATTTCCTTGGAGGCCGTTTCTGCGGTGCCCTTCAAAAGCTGGTCCTTCCAGATTTATGATCCGGAAAATGGCAAGGTGTTCTGGTCTCGTTCTGGAGCAGGTTCTGTCACTGAGCGGCTGGTTTGGGACGGGCGTGGCAACAATGGCGAACTGGTGCAGTCTGCCACCGACTATCCCTTCATCTTCTCCGTTGCCGACGAGTTGGGTATGGATTCCGAGGTGGCAGGAATTATTTCAGTTGACGTGCTGGTCATCAGAATTGGTGATGTACTGAAGATGCAGGTACCTTCCATCATATTCCGCAGTGACAATGCTGATTTCAAGGGCAAAGATGAGGATCCCAAGAAGGGGCTGGATCAAGCGGTGATTGACAACAACCTGCGGGTGCTCCGGCGCATTGCCGAGATTCTGAATAAGTTCAGGGACTATACCGTAAGTATTGAGGGTCACGCCAATAACATCAGCGGTACTGAGGCGGAGGAGACATCTACTGCCAACGGCAACATTCCTCTGGTTCCCCTGTCCGAGGCACGGGCTGAGACGGTGCGTCGAATGCTGGTAGAGTTCGGAGTGTCTGGAAACCGCCTCACCACAGTGGGAGTTGGTGGCCGACAGCCGGTTGTTCCCCGAGAGGATCGGGACAACTGGTGGAAGAACCGCCGGGTTGAATTCATTCTGAATAAATAGCTTGTTGGAGGATGTTTCTATGGAAGGTTTGAAAAGCTTCCCATAGAGACATCCTCTTTTCATACAGATTCAAAATAAATTTACGTTGAGGTTTTTCTAAAAAAATGTCGATTGAATAAATAGATGTGTTGAAGAAGATTTTGACATACGATGAGAGATTTATCTAAAAACTAATTGAAGGAAAGCTATCGGAGCTATGGAGCAGTCAATAAAAAAAATGTTGCTTTCCAGTGTTCTGGAAGACATAGAGATTCGCCCATTTTTTCAACCTATTATTTCTCTTGAGACGGGGAAGGTCTTTGCGTATGAGGCCCTCATCCGTGGGTGGATAGCTGATACAAAGGAACCTGTTTCTCCTACCGAGCTCTTTGATTTGACTGATTCCCTCCAACTGACAAAGGATTTTGATCAGCTTTGTCAACAGCTGGCTTTGGAAGCCTTCAAGGAATTTGACAACAACTGTGGGTCCCTCCTTTTTATGAACATCCACACTAATTGCATTTACAAGGAGTCGGTGGATGAGGGCCTCCTGCCAAGTCTGACGGAACGGATGGGGGTTCATCCCAGTAGCATAGGGTTGGAATTCATTGAGTCAAAGGCCCACTCCTCCAATGAGCTCATATATTTCGTACGTCAGCAGCGTGAAAGCGGATTCCTCATTGTGGTGGATGATTTTGGCAGCGAGCATTCCAACATAGAGCGTTTGATTCTGATTCATCCTGATATCATCAAGATTGATCGGAACATCATTCACGGCATTGACAGCGATCCCTACCGTCAGTCCATCCTGAAGTCCATTGTGAGCTTGTCGGAGATGACGGGCTCTGTCTGTCTGGCAGAAGGAGTGGAGACAGAGGATGAACTGCTCACCTGTGCCCTTTTGGGGGTGAATCTCCTGCAGGGATTTGTCATCGGTCGGCCAGAGTCTGACTTGGAGAAGATAGAGAAGTCGGCCTTAAAGAAGATTAAAAGCTACCAAAAACAGTTGAGGAAGCAGGTGGTGCATCGTCTGAAGGAGACAAGCTATCTCACCAGCGATGTGAATGCCGTTGCAGACTGGTTGGTTCGGCAGATTGGCTGCCAACCCATTGAGTCTATGGAGACACTCTTTGAGGAATTCCTTATTGTGAATTCAGAGATAGAGTCCATCTTTGTTCTTGATGAGCATGGAATTCAGATAACCAACATGGTGGTGGCTTCCCACATCAAGGCCAAGCCCCATTCCTATATCTTTCAGGTGGCAGAAAAGGGGTGCGACCATAGCCTGCGGCCCTATTTCACCTGCTTCAAGGCATTCAAGATCAATCGCTTCTTTACAGACAAGCATCTTTCATCCGCTTCCGGAAATATGTGCCGCACACTGGCGATACGGTTGAAGTGCAACGAAAAATCCCTTATAGTATGCATTGATTTTCTCGAGGAGATAATAAAGACTCCCTTACTTTCTGAATAAGGAAAAACTATGGACTGCATAACAACTCAAAGCTTCCTGTCCGGCTCGATTTCTGTGCCCGGGTCGAAAAGTCATACTATCCGGGCCTGTCTTTTGGCGGCCTTGGCTGAAGGAACCTCCTGTATCCGCAATCCCCTCCCCAGTGCCGACTGTCTCAGCGCCGCCCGGTGCATTGCCGAGATTGGTGCCCAGGTGGAGATGAGCGGGGACAACAGTCTTTGGACAGTTCATGGTGCGGGGAGGAATGTGCATCTGCCTGCCAATGTGGTGGATGTGGGCAACTCTGGCTCCGTGCTGTATTTCCTGACTCCCATTGCCGCCACCTTTCCTGGCTGGAGCATCTTTACTGGGGACGAGTCCATCAGGACACGTCCGGTGCGTCATCTGGCACAGGCACTGGAGCAGCTGGGGGCCACCACCCACATTTCCCGCCCTGAAGCCGATGCACCCCCGCTGCTGGTGCAGGGCCCCATCAAGGCCGGAAGGGTTGTTACCGACGGACGCCTCTCCCAGTACATCAGCGGCTTGATGATGGCGGCCTCCCGCATTGACGGACAGCTGGAAATCCATCTGACGGATCCCAAGGAGGTGCCCTATCTGGACATGACCAGAATGTGGCTTGAATCCTTGGGAATTCCTGTGGAGATGAGCGATGACTACAAGCGGATTGTGGTGGGAGGCCCCCGCCAGATTCCTGCCTTTGACCGCACCATTCCTTCGGACTGGGAGGCGGTGGCCTTTCCTCTGGTGGCTGCCCTCCTGACGGACAGCTGCATCACCATCCAGCACATCGACGGCAGCGGCAGCCAGGGGGACGAGGCCATTGTTCAGGTGCTGCAGTCGGTGGGTGCCTGTGTGGAATGGAATCGGGAGCGGGAGGAGCTGGTGGTGTACGGCGGCAGCCAGGCGAGAGAGCAGGCCGACCGATTCCCTGCAAGGAATGGAGTCCCCGGCCGCCTTTCCACGGAGCATCTGCCAGAGCAGACGTTGCGCATCAACTGCTCAGGCTTTCCTGATGCGGTGCCAGCCCTTTCCGTGGCGGCCTGTTTTATCGAGGGAACCACCGTCATCGAGGATATTGGGGTGTGCCGCAAGAAGGAGACGGATCGGATTGATGTGATGCGCCGGGAGCTGACCAAGCTGGGGGCCGACGTGGAGGAGGGGCCGGACTATCTGGTGATCCATGGCCACAGCCCCCTGACATCCAGCGGAGGGGCAAATCCTGAATTCAGGCTCCACGGTGGGGTGGTGGAGAGCTACGACGACCATCGGGTGGCCATGTCCTTGGCAGTGTTGGGGTTGGCCCTGAAGGAGCCGGTGACGGTGAAGGATGCCCACTGTTGTGCCGTCTCCTTCCCGGATTTTTTCCAGGCCATGGAGGGCATTGGAGCTGGCTTCACGTTGAGCTAGAGCTTACCAGCCATTGAACAGTCAGTTAGATTGTTTTTAAAATAAAAACGACTGTGAAAGTTCCTGAGGAGCTTTCACAGTCGTTTGTTTTTGAGGGCTGGTCAACCAACACGGGCCAGCCCATTTTTTATGCCACGACAGTAACGGTGTCTTCCACCAGCACCAGTACCTTGGTGGGGCAGCCTTCGATGCACTTCTTGCAGGAGGTGCACTTGCTGTAGTCCACCACGGGAATACCGTTGGTCACAACGATGCAGGTCTCAGGACAGACCTTCTCGCACTTGCGGCACTTGATACAGGCAGTGTTGCAGTTCTGCTTGAGTCTGGGAGACATCTCGCTGCGGTTGGAGCACAGGGCCACGGATCCCTTCTGTGTGGCGGGAACCATGGAGAACAGGCTCTGGGGACAGGTCTGGGCACACATGCTGCAGCCAGTACAGTTGGCATAGTTCACGTGGGGCAGGCCATCCTCACCCATTGCCAGGGCGTCAAAGTTACAGACATCGCAGCAGTCGCCAAAGCCGATGCAGCCGAACTGACAGAGCTTTGTGCCGTTGACGCTGATCTTTGCCGCCTTGCAGGACTTGACGCCGGAGTAGAATCCCCGGTCTTTTGCATTTTCCTTGCAGCCCTGGCAGGCAAGCAAGGCAACCTTTGCTACAGCTGCGGCATCAACACCCAGCACCTTACCAACAGCCTCTGCAGTGGCGGGACCACCGGCAGTACAGCCTGTTACGGGTGCCTCTCCAGCGGCCACAGCGGCGGCAAAGCCGTCACAGCCGGGGTATCCACAGGCACCACAGTTGGCGCTGGGCAGCACCTCACGTACCCGCTCTACGGTGGGATCCACCGGCACGTGGAAGAACTTCTTGAAGAATCCCAGGAGCACACCCAGGATAAAGGCGAGACCGAAGGAAACGCCCAATGTAATCAGTACAGTATTCATCTCGTCTCCTTATTTGATCAGTCCGGCGAATCCACTGAAGGCCATGGACAAAAGACCTGCCGCTACGAACAATACCGGCGTTCCCTTCAGGAAGTTGGGAACAGGGGCAATCTTGATTCTCTGGCGGATTCCAGCCATAAGCACCATAGCCAGCAGGAAGCCTGCGGCAGTACCGATGGCATACACGATGGACTCAACAAAGTTGTACTCCTTGCTGATGCAGTTCAGGGTAACAGCCAGGATGGCACAGTTGGTGGTAATCAGCGCTAGGTACACACCCATTGAGCTGTAGAGTGCCGGTGCCGACTTCTTCAGGTAGAATTCCACCAGCTGTACCAGGCTTGCGATCACCAGAATGAAGATCAGGGTCTGGAGGAAGGTGAGTCCCAGTGGAACCATGACATAGTAGTACAGGGGCCAGGTTGCCACCGTCGCCAGAATCATAACGAAGGAGGCGGCAATACCCATACCCACCGCCTTGCCCGTGTCGGCAGTCATTCCGATGAAGGGGCAGAGGGCCAAGAACTGAATCAACACCACGTTGTCGATCAGCATGGATGAAAGGAAGATTTTAAGATACTCGTTCATTATTCCGCTCCTCCAGATTTTTTAGCAACCACGTTCTTCAAGAGCATGTTCAGGGAAATGAATATACCGAACACGAAGAATCCACCGGGGGCATTGGTAAAGAAACCAATTCTATATGCCTCGGGAATCACTTCGGTGCCGAGGATTGTTCCACCTCCCAGCAGCTCGCGGACAAAGGAGATGCCGCAGAGCACCCACAGGTAGCCCAGACCCATTCCCAAGGCGTCAAAGGCTGCCTCGGAGACGGTCCGCTTGAAGGCGAAGGACTCCACGCGTCCCATGATGATACAGTTTACGACAATCAGGGGGATAAACACACCCATGGACTTGGACAGTGCGGGCACATAGGCCTGCATCAACAGGTCGACGATGGTAACGAAGGTTGCGATAACGATGATGAACACCGGAATACGAATTGAGTCGGGAATCAACTTGCGGAACAAGCTGATGATGACCTCACTCATGAGCAGAACGAAGGTCATAGCCAGACCCATTCCCAGACCGTTGCTGAGACTGGTGGTAACAGCCAGTGATGAACACAGACCGATCATCAGCACGAGCAGCGGATTTTCCTTCATCAGTCCGTTTGTAAAGATACTCCAATATTTTTTCATGCTGCTCCTACTCCTCCAAATAGTTTTCGTTCAGCTGGTAGCTGTTCTGGTCGATGGAAGCGGGGACTACACCCTTGGCTGCCAGCAGGTTCACGGCCTCTACGGCACCAACCTTCACCATGTCGGCGATGCAGTCGGAGGTGATGGTGGCACCAGCGATGGCATCGTACTTGCCTTCTCCATTCAAGATGGTCTGGCTAGCAGGAAGATTGGCAAACTGGTTATAGAAGGAATCCTTCAGGGCAAGCTGTCCATGGTTCTTGTCATCATTCAATTCCAGGATGCGGGTGCCGATGATGTTTCCGTCAGTTCCCACGGCGGTCAATACTACTCCACCATACTTGTAGGTCTGCCCACGGACAGCCACCATGGCGGCAATAATCTTGTTGTTGGTGCTGACCAGCACCTGGTTCTCCACAATCATGGTGCGGACAATAGCTCCGATTCCCTCAGGAACCTCGGTGAATGCCACGTCAGTGTACTTTTCGGGAGGGAACAGGGAGATGCAGGCATCCTCAAAGGTGAATGCTGCGGCAGCAGCTGCCAGAACCGGAGCTTCTCCAGTTCCAGCAGCTCCGCCATAGTTGGCCGCCAGGAATTCACCGGCAACATAGGTGGCATACTTAATCAGTTGAGAAATTCCCCCAGAGGAGATGGACGCTCCACTGATTTTGTCCACGTCCTGTCCAACGACAAAGGGGTCGTCCACAGACTTGCCGGCAAACTGTGCCATCCACTCTGGCTCGGTGGCCTTCTGGCCAAAGCCGGGGGTGTCGGTGAGGCTCAGGAACTGGATGCCGGTGATGGCCCGGTCCAGCGTCACGCCAATGAGCATCTCAGCCTTGTCGTAGGTGGGGCCATTAGCCTGGACAACGGCACCCAACACCTGGTCACCCTGCTTTGCAAGGTAGAGGTTTGTCACCTTCACTGAATTTGCAGTGTCGGGGGTGAATTCAGGGGCAGCCTGGAAGGTATCTGCCTCGGGGAATACCACCGCAAGACCAGCGTTCAGCTCCCGCTCCTTGGCGGCGGCAATGGCTGGGGCAGTGACATTGTTCACCAGTGCCAGACAGACACAGGCGACGCTGGCAAATATGGCCAGTGAGAGGCCTAGCTTAAACATTTCTTTCATCTTGCACCTGCCTTTTTGCCCTTGTATCCATACTTTGTAGGAATAATCTTATTTAAGAAGGGGGTGAGGGCATTCATAATCAGGATACTGAACATAACGCCTTCTGGGTAGCCGCCAAACTGACGGATAAGGAAGGTGATCAGACCAGCTCCAGCTCCAAAAATCAGGCGTCCTGTCTTGGTGACGGGGGCTGTGGCGTAGTCTGTTGTCATGAACACAGCACCAAAGAGCAGTCCTCCGGACATCAGCGCCAGCCCGGGAGGTGTTCCTGCAAGGGCAGAACAACCCACCGTCACCACAATCATGGCGACAGGAGCCCTCCAGTCGATGATTCTTGTCACCAGCAGGAAGACGAAGGCAATGAGAATAAGCAGGGCACTGGTCTCGCCGATACATCCCGCCCGTGTTCCCAAGATGAAGGGGAGGTAGGACTCGGTGATGGTGGCGGCGTTCTCTATGGCTACATTCTCCATAATGGAGGCTCCTGTGGAGGTGTCGAATCCCTTCAGTGTGCTCAGGATGGTGGCACCAGTCACCGTGTCAAAGGGCAGGGTCCAGGTGGACATGGCCACCGGGAAGCTGGTGAACAGGAAGGCACGGCCGGTGAGGGCGGGGTTGAACACGTTGGCTCCGATTCCGCCGAAGAAGCCCTTTGCCACCACGATGGCAAAGAGGGCGCCCAGCATGGTGATCCAGACCGGGGTGGAGGGAGGCAGCACCAGTGCCAGCATGATTCCTGTCACCACAGCGGACAGGTCCTTGATTCTGACGGTCTGCTTGGTGAGCTTCTGGAACAGCATCTCGAAGATGACTGCGGAAGCCACGGACACAATCAGTGTCACCAACGCCTGCATGCCGAACACCACAACTCCGCAGATGCAGAGGGGCAGCAGTGCGATGATGACAAAGAGCATGACGCTTTGGGTGGTCCGCCTGGACGAGACGTGGGGTCCAGGGGAAAGATATACCTTGTTTTCATCAGCCATTACGCTTCTCCTTTTCGGCCTTAGCCTTTTCTTTGGCCATCTGTTCTCTGAGGATGGACTTGCCCACCTTGAACCGCTGCACCAGCCGGATGTGGGAGGGGCAGACGTAGGAACAGGTTCCGCATTCCACACAGTCCATCAAACCGTAGCGGTTGGCCTCGTTGTAGTCGTCCGCAGTCATGGAGCGGACCATCAGCACTGGTGAGAGGCGGTAGGGGCAGTGGTCGATGCAGCTGCCGCAACCGATGCAGGGATCCTCGTCCACCAGGAAGGTTTCCTTTGCAGTGAGGAAGAGCACGCCGGAGGTGGTCTTGGTGACGGGGAAGGTGGCGTTTGTCATGGCCATACCCATCATGGGGCCGCCGGCTACAATCTTCACCACCGTGTCGTCGGCCTCAATCTCCTGGGGCATCAGGTCAGAGACGATGGTTCCGATGGGGAGCCGCAGGTTCCGCCGTGTCTTGCATCCCATTCCAGAGAAGGTGACGGTGCGGTCGATGACGGGCTTTCCTTCCCGGAAGGCCTCGGAGATGGCGCAGAGGGTGGTGACGTTGCTGATGCAGCATCCGATGTCGGCAGGAAGGCCACCGGCAGGAATCTCACGGCCAAGGGCGGCCATGGTGACGCTCTTCTCTCCACCCTGGGGATATTTTGTCTTGCACAGGCAGATTGAGATGGGACTGCCGTGGATGTTTTTCTCGATGGCCTTCTGCAGGGTGCCGCAGAGATAGGCCTTGTTGTCCTCCAGGACGATGATTCCCTTCTGGGCACCGGTAATCTTCATGGCGATGGCCAGACCGTCTACAAAGGTGTCGGGAGTCTCCGCCATGGCCCGCTCGTCCACAGTGAGGTAGGGCTCGCATTCAGCGGCGTTGGCCAGCACACACTCGATGGTCTTGCCAGCGGGAGGATTGAACTTGATGTGGGTGGGGAATCCGGCACCACCCATTCCCACGATGCCGGCCTCCTTGATGCGGGCCAGGGACTCTTCCTTGCTGCACTTGAAGGGATCCAGAGGCGGCATGAACTCAGTCCTGTCAGAATCGTCGGACTGGATGACGATACAGGGAGCCTCCAGATTGCCTGAAACCATGCGGACCTCTATCTTTTTTACCGTTCCTGCAATGGATGCATGGACTGGCACCGACATGGGACTTTCGCCGCTGGCAATCATCTGTCCCCTGGCAACGCTGTCTCCAACCTTGACGCAGGGAGTGTTGGGGGCACCGCCCTGGGTGACGGGAATGGCCACAGTCTTTGTTGCGGGACTGACAGACTCAAGCTTCATTTCATGTGTCAGTTCTTTGAACTCTGGCGGATGGATTCCGCCCTTGAATGTGTTGGTTTTCATAAAATCCATTCTAAAAGAGAATAAAATAGTGGTCAAGTTGTTCTGAAAAATATTGTTTGCTTTTTTATAGATAGATAATTATGGATTCTTGGGGTAAGCTCCCGTTGCACCGCACACATCACAATCCAACTTGCACTGCCACTTTCTTCCATGATATAGTGACGGGACATCTATTTTTATCAAGAGGCATGTGACATGGCTATTAACTGTGGTATTGTGGGGCTGCCCAACGTGGGCAAGTCCACCATCTTTTCTGCACTGACTGCCGCCCCCGCTGAGGCGGCTAACTATCCGTTCTGTACGATAAATCCCAACGTGGGCATTGTGGACCTGCCGGACTCCCGGCTGGACTTCCTGGCAAAGAAATTCGAGACGAAGCGGCGGGTGGCTGCCACGGTGGAATTCGTGGACATTGCCGGCCTGGTGAAGGGCGCCTCCAAGGGGGAGGGCTTGGGGAACCAGTTCCTGGCCCACATCCGTGAGGTGGGGGTGATTGCCCACGTGGTTCGCTGCTTTGAGAACGAGGACATTATCCACGTGAGCAACAAGATTGACCCGGTGGACGACATTGAGACCATCAACATGGAGCTGGCCTTTGCTGACCTGGATACGGTGAACAAGAGGATTGAGAAGGCGGAGCGGAATGCCAGGGTGATGGGCAAGGAGGACCAGAAGAAGGCTGCCGCCGTGCTTTCCGCCCTGAACAAGGTGAAGCCCCTGCTGGAGAACGGACAGGCTGCCCGCGCCGCAGACCTGAGCGAGGACGAGATTGCCGCCATCTATGACTGCCACCTGATTACCATGAAGCCCATGATGTATGTGTGCAATGTGGACGAGGATGGCATCCAGAAGGGCAGCCCCTATGTGGAGGCGGTGCGGAAGATTGCCCAGGGGCAGGGCAGCGACGTGGTGGTTATCTGCGGCAAGTTCGAGGCGGACCTGGCGGAGATGGACAGTGCCGAGGAGCGGGAGGAATTCCTGGCGGAGATTGGACTGAAGGAGTCCGGCCTTGCCACCCTGGCCCGGGCAGCCTACCATCTGATGGGATTGCGGACCTTCTTTACTGCCGGACAGGACGAGTGCCGCGCCTGGACCATCCGGGTGGGGGATACTGCACCCAAGGCCGCCGGCGTCATCCATACGGACTTTGAGCGGGGCTTCATCAAGGCGGAGGTGTACCGCTACGACGACCTGGTGCAGTACGGCAGCGAGGCGGAGATCAAGGCTGCCGGCAAGTACCGCATGGAGGGCAAGGAATACATCGTGCAGGACGGTGATGTGATTTTCTTCAAATTTAACGTGTAAGAGTAGTTTTGCTTGCAAAACTGGGTGGGGCTGGTCCCCTTGTCGTGGCTGAAGTGCTGGGCAAGGGGATTTTTTGTAGGGGTGGAATGAGATTGATCAAACATTCTGCTACCGTTTAGGCTGCCTCTTTCTTTGTATGGAAGGATAGGGGAACGATTAGGAAAGGCACGGTGCTTTGAAATTTAAAATTTCCTTACTTGCCACGAGGAATTTCCTTACACGAAATTCCGAGCTTTCTAGCTAGAATGGTGGGAATTTCATGTAAGGAAACGGGAACTGTCTTGCTGGAACGGTGAGGCCGTCGGGATGGGCTCACCGGTGGAAACGCTGGGGAGCCTTTCTGTGTGCTAGGGCTTGGGGCTGACTTCTCGCTCCAACTGCTGCACCGTCTCCAGCGGGAGATTGGTGCAGTGGGCCACCATCTGGGGAGCCAGCCCCTCGGACAACAGGTTCCGTGCCGTCTCCAGCGCCTTCTGGTAGGCACCACGCTCCAGTCCTTGCTCCAAGCCTCGTTCCAACCCGATGGATATGCCTTCCTCCCGACCGGTGAACAAACCTTCTTCATAACCGTCACGGCGGCATTCCATCATGCGGGATGTGTAGGTGAGAT
>CAMGSV010000013.1 GCA_946061495.1 uncultured Spirochaetales bacterium
TACGCTTGACCTCCAGGCCGGCGATCTTGCCGGCGTCCTTGGTGGCCTGGCGCTGGGCATCGTTGAAGTAGGCGGGAACGGTGATGACCGCCTCGGTAACGGTCTGCCCCAGGTAGTCCTCGGCTGTCTTCTTCATCTTCTGGAGGATGAATGCGCTGATTTCCTGGGGAGAATATTCCTTGCCCTCAATGTCGATGCGGACATCCTCTCCGTGGTCCACCACCTTGTAGGGAACCATCTTTGCCTCGCCGGACAGCTCGTTGTAGCGGTGGCCGATGAAGCGCTTGATTGAATATACGGTGTTCTCAGGATTGGTGACCATCTGGTTCTTTGCAGGCTGACCAACAATCCGCTCACCCTTGGCGGTAAATCCCACGATGGAGGGGGTGGTACGTCCACCCTCTGAGTTCTGGATGACGACAGGCTCTCCACCTTCCATCACAGCAACGCAGGAATTGGTTGTTCCAAGGTCAATTCCAATAATCTTTCCCATAGCTTTTATCTCCTCTAATTCAGAAAAAATCTTTGTTATTCAGCCCCACCGGTGGGAGCAGCCTCATCTGCTCCGTCTCCACTGACGCTGCCGTCAGGCATCTGGACCATCACCTTCGCATGGCGGATAATCCGCTCCTTCAGCTTGTATCCCTTTAAATATACTTCCGAACACACCGGCTCGGCAACTGGTGCCTGCATACTTCCGATGGCCTCGTGGATGTTGGGATCGAAGGCATCACCCTTCTCGCCGTAGCCAGCCAGATTGTACTTGTTCTCCAGCATGGATACCAGCTGGTTCTTGATCATCTTCACCCCATCCACCACGCTGACAACGTCGGTGGCGGAGGCGGCGGCATCCAGGGCACGGTCAAAGTTGTCCAGACTCTCCAGCAGATCGGAAAGAAGGTTGGCGTTGGCATAGTCGAAGGCCTCCTGCTTCTCCTTGATCATCCGCTTGCGGTAGTTGTCAAAGTCCGCCATGGCCAAAAGATACTGGTTGTGCAGCTCCTTGTTCTTGGCCTCCAGCTCAGAACGTTCCCGCTCCAGCTTCTGGATGGGATCCTCCTGGACATCTTCGGAAGCCTCGCTGTCAACGGCAGACTCCTGCTGAACCGACTCATTGGAAGCTGGCTGGGAAACCTCCTGCTGCTCCACCTCTTCCTGCTGTTCCTGTTTCTTCATCATCTACTTCCTAAAAGCGTAAACTTTGGCCTGCCAGAACATCTGACTGCCTGCATCCACTAGTTTCTGAATAAAAGATACTATTTGCACTGTTTAATCGTCAATATTTTTAGATTTTTTTTCATCATTCCTGCACAAACTGCCAGTGGGGGAAATTGCTCCCCTCCTTGTCCTGCATCCAGCACAGGCGGACATGACAATGCTCCATGCACACGTTCTCTGCGAAGGCCACCACATCCTGGGAATAGGGAGAGCCCAGATCATCCGGGTGGAATGCCAGCTCCAGCTCACACTCCTGGTCCTCCCCCACCAGCCGGGCAAAGGCCCCGTTGAACCGCACCAGCTCCCGCACCACCGGCAGCAGGTGCTCCAGCCCCTTTTCCTGATACTTCAGCTCCAGAAAGGACAGCTGCATCCGCTCAATCTCCTGATGGCCCAGTTGGCAGCCAGTCAGTCCCTCTCCAGAGCCAGCCCGCACCCCGGCACCACTCCCATCCCGCCCCAGGTTGTTGCACCGCAGCCACTCGGCAAAGTCGGCGAAGAAGGCGTCTGCACTGATGCGCAGGGGCTTCAGCACACTGAGAAACCAGGGCACCGCCCGCCCCTCGGAATAGAACAGGGTGCAGGCATGGGCCTTGTCGGCGGCCAGATTGATGTCCCGGGAGGAAAAGGACTTGGTGGAAGCCGGCAGCCCCTCCTCCAGCTGGGGAAAGTCCAGGTGATTGGGATACAGGGAGAGGGCCAGATTCAGTCTGTCCTTAAACAGCCGGGCGGAGTCCTCCCCATCCGCCGCAAAGTCCAGGTCAAAGCCAAAGACAAGGCCGCTTCTGTTCAGCAAACCAATCTTCCGCTCAAAGGCCTTCCGTCCAGCAAAGGCGGTGGCATCCAGCGGCAGCTGCAGGGAGCAGTAGAATCCAGAGAGGACCTGGCACAGCTGGCCGTCAAGAACAGCTGGCTCCAGATAGAATTTATAGAAAAGATCCGGCGCCTCCTGCTGGGCACGGCCAAGAAAATGCAGGAATCCGTCGCGACTGCCAGTAATGGCCCTGTCACACACCAAAAGACGAGTCATCCCCAGCTTCGTCAGGGAGGCCAGCCCCGCTTCCAGCTGGGACGCATTGAAATGATATTCCTTCTCTGCTTCCATATTCAACCACCAAAACAAAAACAAGGCCCCAGAGGAGGTTCCTTCGGGGCCATTAAATCACAGCAGGGCGATTCCCGCCTCCGCACATTGCTTGCGCATGGAGTCCGGCCACACGCTCACCTGGGTCTCGCCGATATGAGCCTTCCGCAGGAAGTACATGCACAGCCGGGACTGGCCGATACCGCCCCCCATGGTAAAACGCAGGGAACCGGACAAAAGCCGGGAATGGAAGTACAGCTCCTTTCGCTCAGGGCAATTGCGAGCCTCCAGCTGGGCCAGAAGGGACTCCGGCGACACCCGGATTCCCATGGAGGAAAGCTCAAAGGCACACTTCAGCACAGGGTTCCACACAATCAGGTCACCGTTCAGTCCCCGGTGGCCGTCTCCCGTCTCGGTAATCCAGTCGTCATAGTCGGGGGCGCGGCCGTCATGGGGCCTGCCATCCGCCAGGGGAGCACCGATGCCGATGATGAACACGGCGCCGTATTTTTCCGCCACCAGATTCTCCCGCTCCTTGGCAGTGAGACCGGGATATGACTTCTGCAGATCCTCCGCAAAGATGAAGGTAATCTCCTCCGGCAGGATGGGCTTGATGCAGTCGTACCGGTCGTAGATGAAGAACTCGGTGCGCTTGAGGCAGCGGTAGATCCGCTTCACCACATCCCGCAGCAGGTAGATGGTACGGTCCTCCTCCCCCACCACCAGTTCCCAGTCCCACTGGTCCACATACAGGGAGTGGATGTTGTCCAGCTCCTCGTCACTGCGGATGGCGTTCATGTCGGTGTAGATGCCAAAACCCTTCGGCAGTTCCAGGTCCGTCACCTTCACCCGCTTCCACTTTGCCAGGGAGTGGACAATCTCCATGGGAGTGTCGTCCATATCCTTCACCGAAAAGGTGACGGCCCGCTCCACTCCGTTCAGGTCGTCGTTGAGCCCAGTTCCCTTGGGAACAAAGAGGGGTGCGGTGACCCGGGTGAGATTCAGCTCTGTGGAAAGGGCCAGCTGGAAGAAGTCCTTTATCATGACAATGGCGTGCTCCGTCTCCCGGACCGAGAGCAGGGGCTTGTAGTTCGTTGGAATGGCAAGTTGAGACATAGTTTCCTACTTGAAAAAAAGAATGTATGGATTATACACCTGCATGAAATCTTTGTAAAGTGGATGAAATCCCTTCGTTTTTATGTTTTTTTCTACCAAAACAACACAACAACACAAAAATCAATTGACAACCATCCGCCATTCTGGCATAATTGCAAAATCCTGGCGGTTAGGTTCCGGAGGGAGGTGAGTATAATGGCACATATTACAGTTGATGATTCCGAGAATCTGGAAAAAGCAATCAAGCGCTTCAAGCGTCTGGTGGAAAAGGAAGGTATTATCCGTGAGTACAAGAAGCGGGAGTACTTTGAGAAGCCCTCCACCATCAAGAACCGCAAGAACAAGACCCTTCAGCGCAAGCTGATGAAGAAGAACCGCAAGTCTTCTGGTGGTAGGAATGCCTACTAATTTATACGGGGCCGTTTGGAGAACCTTCTTCAGACGGCCCTTGATTTTTTCTTCCCTGACACTGCTTTTCCTTGTGCTCGTAAGCCTCCTGGCAGGTCTGTTTACCTCCTGCACCACCCTACCGGAAAACAGCCAGCTTTACCAATGCAACCAGGTCACCCATGTACGGCATGGGATGGACTTTCATCCTCCCCTTAGCCTCACCACCGGAGACACCACCAGCTGGAACTGGGAGGAAATAGCAGAGGGCATCTCCTACACCAGCTACACTGCCAACCGTGCTCCACTGCGGTGGCACCTTGTCTCCATCGACCTCCACCGCCCCAACCTGGTTCCCCTTGCCTATCCCACAGCCCAGCACATGGACTCACAAGGCAGATTCAACGGCAAGACAACCTATCAGCTCCTACAGGAGACAGAGCTGCAGGATTCACAACTGCTGGTAACAGTGAACGCCACCCCCTTCAAAACTCCCCTCACCGGGCTATCTCCCAAGCGCCAGATCACCGGGCTGTACATCCATCAGGGACAGCTCCTTTCTCCGCCCCTTTCCCGCTACAGTGCCATCTGCTTTACCAGACACAACGGCAGCCTGGCCGCTACCATCATCAGCGACCAGACCCAGTATCCACCGGAAACAGAATTGGCCCTCGGAGGCTTCTTCACCATTCTCAAGGAGGGAGAAATACAAGACTTCCCTGCCTGCAGCCTTGATTCCAGGACAGCCCTGGGAATCACTAAAGATGAAAGATATATCCTTATTTTATATATAGAAGGAGAAAAACAAAAGGAAAGCCTCGGCCTCACCTACGAGGAAACGGCCCTGATTCTGCAGGCAGCGGGGGCTTGGAACGCCCTCCAGATGGACGGTGGCGGCTCCGCAGCATTGAGCATTAAGGGCAAGGAAATCACCGGCAAGAAGCACCGCAGGGGAGCAAATATTTTGGGATTTGCCCAGACCTTTTCCTTAAATATCGATTGACCAATCATAGATAATGGACTATCATTGTCCTATGGGTATTGTAACATCTCAGCAATTGACAAGATATTATGAACTGTATCGTGACACAGAGGTTACTTTTTCAAAGGAAGTTATCAAGACCCTCCACATGGATCCTCGCCAAGTTTACGTAAAGTGTACTGACTCACAATGGCCATGCATAATCAACTCCACTTCTTTCTTGGGAGCGAAGATTATTATCGGTTCCAAGGGTGGGGCATACGCTCGACTTTCCAAGGAAAAGGGAACGGTGAACCTCAGGTTTTGTTTTTCCCAGGGGGAAAAGCAGCCCATCAGTTTCTTTGTGAGTGCCCGTGTCCAGGACATAATTCCCTACATGGAGTCCGCCGACTTAGCCATCGTCAATTTGACCTATATCCAGCGTCCACCGGACGATCTCATCGAGCTTATTGGCCGCCTGCTGGAAGCAAACACCAATGCCCTCCGTCGTCGAGACGAGCGTATTCCCATTACAGAAGACTCAATGAGGAAGCTCAACCTCTCCAAGGCAGATTCCATCGTCTTTGTGGACAATGTGCCCCGTCACTGTATCGTCCGTGACATTTCATTTTCTGGAGCAAAGATTCTCCTGTTGGGAGTGGCCCAGTTCCTCACCAACAAGAACATCATACTGCGGCTGGAATTTGATGATCCCCATGAGATAATATCCCTCCCCGCCAGTGTGGTAAAGACAGATATGGCCCAGGGACGAAAGGATATTATTGTAGTCTGCATCCAGTATGATGCCGCAAAGATTCCCATCACCTACAAGCTGCATATCAACAATTACTTGACGGGTTTGAGAAAATCCCAGTTGTCCACCTATCACTCGGCTCCGGTAACAGCTTCCGCAATTTCTGCCACTCCAAGAGGCATTGGTACCGGAGGTCAGAACCAGGCAAAACCAATGACACCACTGGCCAGCAGACCGCCCCAGCAATCACCTGCCGCTAGTCCTGCCCCGGCAACCCCACAAGCTGCTGCAGCGAGCAAACTTGTAGCAGCAGTACAGAATCCACAAGCAAACACAACTGCATAGGATACCACAATGACACCATCAAGTCCCTTGGATAACCTTCTCTTCGTTACCCTCCCAGAGGGTATAGATTTGTCTGCGTATAAGCTGCAGGTACAGCCTACTATTCCCTTGCCAGTGCAACGGCCCCTGGAGGGCGATTTTGACCTCACACAGCTAACACCGGAAATGATTTTTGCCGGGATCCTCGTGGTTTTGGCCTATGACCACCACAACCAGCACTTGGACTACTACCGGAAACTCCTGCTGGAGGCAAAGCCGAACATAAAGCGTGAGTTGACGGAGGCCGCCATCCTGAAGGCCAGAAACGAGGACTTTGACATTGCCGAGGAAATCTTCAGCGCCCTTCGTGGGTTAGCCCCCGACGATATGGCCACCACACTGAATGCGGCCATCTTCTTTGACCAGCGGGCAGACTCCTACCGCAGATCAGGTTTGACAGAGGATGCCGACGCCTACGACGACGGAGCCTACAGGCTCTATAGCCAGATCATGGAATCCGACAACGCTCCTGCAGATGTCTATTTCAATGCGGGCTTTTTCTTCTTGAAGCAGCGGAATTTCCCCCGGGGAAAGGAGTGCTTCGAGACGTACTTAGCCCTTACCTGCGACATCAGCGACCAGGAGTTGGGTGAAAACGGTCAGTACAAGCTCCAGCGGGCACAGGAAATCGTGCTGGACATCAACAATAGGAACCTAGAGGACGAGCAGTTCAAGTCCGCCTACAGTCTCATTTCTGCAGGACAGGAGGAAGAAGGGTTGGAGGAAATCCGCAAATTCCTAGAGAACAATCCCAACGTCTGGAATGCCTGGTTCCTGCTGGGATGGGGATTGCGGAGACTCCAGCGCTGGAATGATGCCCGTGACGCCTTCCTCCAGTCAATCGAGTGTGGCAGCACGGAGCCAGACACCTTCAATGAGTTGGCCATCTGCTGCATGGAGTTGGGTGAATTCAGTGAGAGCAAGAAGTATCTGGTGGAGGCCCTGTCTATGGAGCCTGAAAACACCAAGTACATGTCAAACCTAGGGTATCTGTCCTTGAAGGAAGGAAATCCACAGGAGGCAAGAAAATACTTCCTCACCGTGTTGGAATTCGACCCCAACGACAAGATTGCCATCAGTATGCTGGAAGAACTGGAATAATTCCCGCTACATCAAAGACCTGGCAGTGGCTTCCCGATTATATCAGCGGGAAGTCTTTCCTGGAATCACTACCTTGTCGCCAATTCCAACACCAACCTTCTCGAACCAGCCTTGGGGCACCTCCAGTGCATAACGGACAGACACGGTACTAGTCCAGCTTGCCATGCTGAAGGGTGTCATGTGGTAGATGTCACGAATCTTTCCAGTGGAGTCAATGTAGGCGATGGACAGGGGATGAGGGGTATTCTTCATCCAGAAGCTTAAAACCTGATCCCGGTCAAAGACAAAGACCATACCGGTTCCATCGGGAATCACTTCCCGCTCCATAAATCCCCGGTTGCGGGTCTCCTCCCTGTCGGCCACCTCTACCACCACAGACACCTCCTGACCATCCTTTCGAATAATCGTAATGTCGGTGGTTGCGAGACGAGCATCCTCCTTGCAGGAAAGGAGGGAAACCATCCCCACAAGGAACAGCACAGAGAAAAAAAATCTTTTTTTCGGAACATATCTCATGATAGTACTTCCTCCACTTCCCTACTTGAACCACATTGCACCTGCGGCCCCAGCAGTCGAAAAATGGCTATAATTACAAGCTTTCCAAGAAATTACGGCGGTTTTCCTCTTCCTTGGTGAGATTCACATTGGAGGTGTCCTGCAGTTCCTGGAAGATTCCCTCATCGGTGTACTTCAAAGTAAGGGGCCGCTCCAAGGACATGATGACTGAACCGTCACGCCACTCGGACTTCTGGGGGGAAAGGCTGTCGGGCTCGCCGTACTTGTCACACAGGGACTTGAAGACGCTGTAGTAGTCCACCCGCTCCCTGTTCAGGTTCAGAGTGATGATGTACAGACGATCGTTGTCAAACTGGAACCAGCACTCGTTGAAGAAGTGAATCCCATAGGTGGAGATGAGGGTTCGGTTGTCACCTGGCAACAGGGAAACATCACGGTCTCCACGGTATCCATAGGCAGGGTCTTCCATGAGGGCATTTTTTGCCGCATCCACCGACATACCCAGCACCACTGAGCTATAGCCCCCTGGAAGGGCTCCATCGGAAGCAGCCAGAAGCCAGCCGGAGCATAGTACCAGTACAAGGCAGATTACCTTCTTTCCCAAAAGACTTTTCCGTGCGGACATCCTCCCCTCCTAGGACAACTGCTTGCGGTAGAAGGTAGCTGCCTTCACAATCTCCACACAGTCAGGAGCAAAAATCTTTCCGTTGACATCAAGACGAACAGGAGCCTGCTGCAGGAAGGCATCCACAATAAGCCGCTGCTTCTCGTAGGGAACTCCACACATATTGGCCACATCGCCTGGTGTCAAGTCGAACTGGTGGGGCACCTTGCCAGCAGCAGGAGGAACGAACTTCTCCTTCTCCAGCTGGAGAGCCAGCATATCCACCATCTTGTGAACGGGATTCTCGATGGAGGCATTGTTCAACTGCCGCTCCATGCTCCACAGCCGTTCGGAGAGGGTGACAGTGAGTCGAGACACAAATTGGGGCTGGGAGGTGACCATCTGCTCAAAGTTCTTGCGGTTTACCACCATCAGCTGGCAGTCCTCAAAGGCAAGGATGCTGGCAGAACGAGGAGTGTCCGCCAGCAGGGCCATCTCCCCAAAGAAGTCACCCTTCTTCAGCACTGCAAGAATAACCTCAGTATTGTTGACAATCTTGGTTATCTTAACCTGCCCCTCCTGGATGATGAACATATCCTGGCCACTCTGGCACTCGGAGAAAATCATGGTTCCCTTGGGATAGCTACGAATAGTGTCAGTGGAGGGCTCAAAGTGGACGGCGTGAGAATTGGGCTTAAGCCGTACAAAACGCTTCTTGGCTACCTCCACGTTCAGCCCCTCAGGGCAAGCCTTGATGTACTGGTAGTAGGCGAACACGGCAGGGTCAAAGCACCCCACCTTGTCGTAGTAGCTGGCCACAAAGAACATCTGCTCAGGAGACTCCACGGAAATGTTCTTCAGAGCAAGCTGGGTCAGCTGCTCGTTCATAGTGCGCATTTTATTGGCAAAGGTACGAATTGTCTTCAAGGCCACCGGCGCATTGCTTTGGATCAAGTCTGGATACTGGTCCTTGCGGACTGCAATGGCCACCACGTCAGTCTCTGCAATCACGGTCTCATACTGGACATGGCCAGACATACAAGGAACAACGCCTACAAAGTCACCGGGACCAAGGCGTATAGGAGCTACACCAGGACGAGAACGTACACAGGTGACAGTACCAGTCCTGATAATATAAAATCTGTCACTATTGGGCTTGCCTTCTACAATGAGATAGGAATTCTTGCTAAAATTTACCAATGAAAGCTGCAACATGGCTTGCCTCCGACTATACTATATTCAGTATATAGAGTAGGAACAATATTTGTCAATCAACAGACAGACGTTTCCCCTTCATTTGATTGTCGGTTTATTTTCACCTGAACTATTGATTTTTATCAAAAAAAATTATTTCTGGCTCCAACAAAAAACCTGTTTTCTCCAATACAGTCTTTTGCACCAGATCGACTAATCCTTTAATATCCGCTGCCGTGGCAGTGCCCTTATTGATGATAAAATTACCATGCCATGGGGCCACTTGCGCACCTCCCATCTCCAGTCCCCTGAGTCCTGCCTCATCCACAATCTTTCCCGAGGGTTTGCCGTACTCCCGGTTGTTCTTGAAGACACTTCCGGCGGAAGGATAGGAAAAATGTCCCTTTTTCTGACGATCCTCCACGAAGGATTGAGCCTGCTCCTCCATCTCCTGAGCGGCGGTGTCATCCAGCGGTGCCACAGCAAACACCACCTCCAGAACAATGCTGCCCGACAGCTCACTCTGGAAGGGAGAAACCTTGTAGTCCCAGTGGCTGGTTTCCATGGTGTACGTCTCCACCGTGGCCTGTCCTGCCCTCCCCTGTCCTGCATATCGAGCCTGCAGCAGCACGTCGGAGACAGACCGATCGTAGCAGCGGGCATTCATAAAGACCGCCCCCCCAAGGGAACCAGGCAGCCCGGAAAAATTCTCCAATCCTCCCAGCTTATTCTCGATGCAGAAATCAATCACCTGCTTCCAGGAGCAGCCAGCCCCACAAACCAGGCGGTGGCCATCCTGGGACAGGAAGATTCTGTCCAGCCTCTTGGTGGAAATCACCGGACAGGGCAACCCCTCATCGGGAACCACCAGATTGGAGCCACCACCCAGCACAAAGAAGGGGATGGCACTCCGCTCCAGTTCCTCCAGAACGATGAGAAATGATGTTTCATCCTGTGGCTCTATGAGCAAAGGAGTGCCCCCACCCACCTTGAAGGTAGTTCGAGGGGACAGGGGCTCGTCAAACAAAAAAAGCCCGTGGAAATCTCCCCGCATATTGATATTTTCTTCTATTTTCCGTACATTATACATAAGAATATCTCGGATAACCTCTTGGTTTTCCTACTATTATAACTTAATTCAGGAGAAAAAGCGAGGGCTTATGGCTTTACGATTATATAACACCATGGGACGGAAAATGGAGGATTTTGTCCCCCTCCAGGCAGGCAAGGCAGGATTTTATGGGTGTGGCCCCACCGTATACAACTACGCCCATATCGGCAACCTGCGGGCATACGTCTTCTTGGACATTCTGGACAAGACCCTCAGTTACCTGAACTATGACATCACCCACGTCATGAACATCACCGACATTGGCCACCTTTCCGGCGACGATGACGAGGGAGAGGACAAGATGGTGAAGACTGCCAAGCAGCGGGGTCAGTCCGTGATGGAAATCGCACAATTCTACACCGACGCCTTCTTCACGGACATTGATCGCCTCAACATCCGCCGTCCCGACATTGTATGCAAGGCCACCGAGCATATCCAGGACATGATCGACCTGATAAAGCGGCTTGAGGCCAACGGCCACACCTATCTGTCCGGCGGCAACCTCTACTATGACGTGTCCACCTTCCCCGACTACGGAAAGCTGGCCTGCCTGAATCTGGATGACTTGAAGGCCGGCGCCCGCATCGACATTGACCAGAACAAGCGGAACCCCCAGGACTTTGTGCTGTGGTTCACCAAGAGCAAGTTCGAGAACCAAGCCCTGGTGTGGGACTCTCCCTGGGGACGAGGCTATCCCGGCTGGCACATCGAGTGCTCCGCCATGAGCATGAAGTACTTGGGGGAGCAAATCGACATCCATACCGGTGGAATCGACCACATCCCCGTCCACCATACCAACGAGATTGCCCAGTCCGAGGGTGCCACCGGCAAACGCTGGGTGAACTACTGGCTTCACAATGAATTCCTGGTCATCGCCAAGGAGAAGGGGCAGGAAGACAACCAGGAGGCAGGCAAGATGTCCAAGTCATCAGGAAATTTCTTGACCCTCCAGTCCCTGGTGGACAAGGGCTTCCATCCCCTGGACTACCGCCTCTTCCTGCTGGGGGCCCACTACCGCAGCCAGGTTGCCTTCTCTTGGACAGCAATGGAGGGAGCAAAGAGCGCCCGCAGGGCACTGGTGCAGCGGGTGGCCCGTGTGGTGGAGCAGAACCAAGGCCAGATTCCTGCAAAAGATGCCGTAAATATCTCTCCCAAGGGACAGGAGTATCTGGATAAGTTCAAGGCGGCACTGGAAAATGATCTTGCCACCCCCCAGGCTCTTTCCGCACTCCAAACCGCTATCAAGGACAACTCGTTGCCAGCAAACGAGATACTTGCTATAGTCGGAAAAATGGACACGATTCTGTCTCTGAGCCTTCTCGACAGCGCCCAGGCCCTTCATCAGGAGAATGTCCAGGCGGCACAGGCCACCGCAGCTGATCCCGAGGCCCAGGAGATTCAGGCATTGGTGGATGAACGCACCGCCGCCAAGAAGGCAAAGGACTTTGCACGGGCGGATGCCATCCGCCAGCAGTTGAACGACCGGGGAATCCAGATCATCGACACTCCCCAAGGCCCTCAGTGGAAAAGGATGTAAGCTGGGCTATCCAGAAAATTGACTTTTTCACTAGATTTTTTTTAGAGGGTGTAACGAAGAGGAGTTGTAGTTGTTTGGTTTTTCAGATGGAAATGCTGGTGCCAGTTTGAATGCCGCTGATCCCGGTGATTTCCGCAAGATATATGATGGCGCAATGCAAATGCTCTACAGGGTTTCTTATCGCATTGTAAACGATGAGGAAGCTGCAGAGGATATTGTCCATGACTCTCTCATAAAGATGACCGAAAAGGACCTTGTCTTTCCTTCCCTGAGTGATGCGAAATACTGGTTGATTCGGGTGGTGAAGAACGCCTCCCTGAACTATGTGAAACGCAAGGGACGGGAGCGGAAGGCCTATGAAAAGGCCCTGTACGAGGACCACCGAAAACAGGATTCCGGGGAGACGGAATTGCTGAAAGAGGAAACCCGCAGACAGGCAAAGGAAGCCTTGAACAAGTTGCCTGAGAATCTGAGGATGGTGCTCATTTTGAGGGAGTATGCCGAATTAAATTATAAGGAGATTGGCCGGGTGCTGGGAATAACGGAAGGAAACGTAAAGGTCCGTGTTTTCAGAGCCCGAGAACAGCTATCAAAACTCATAGGAGAAGATGATGTCTACATGCCCTGAACATGATATGCATTCGGTGTATTTGGACGGCGAATTGCCGCAAAAGTATGCCTTGGAGTATGAAAGCCACATGACTACCTGCCAGCAGTGTCGGGACAAGTACATGAAGCTCCAGGGTGTCAGCGCATTGCTGAAGGAAGATGCCGCCCAACACCAGCTTTCATCCCAGGAAATGGAGGACAGCTTTGCCAGACTCCAGACAAAGCTTCGGTACCAGAAGACGGTCAGGGAGATTCAACCGAAGAACATCAGCAGATTCACGTGGGTCGTACCGACTGCTGCTGCGGCTGCCCTTGCCTTTGCCTTGATTCTACCTGCAAGACATGGTGTCTCCTCCCCAGCAGCTGCTGCCAACTCAGAGCGCCCCATCAGCATTTCTGCCAATGCTCTAACCGGTGGCCTTGTTAGTGCCCCCTCCGTGAACCACCAGCGTGCCCGGTTCATGTCTGACTCCGCCATAATTATGGAAGAGCCCATCAGCCAGCACTTGAAGACTGTTTCCCTTGCTTCCGACAATGCCATCTCCACCATGGATATTTTCAGACCCAGCTTCGAGACGGAAAAGAATATCTCTGTGAAGATGACCTTGTCCGACTTGAACTCAATTCCTGTGCAGGGTGAGATTTCTGTTCCCATCCAGATGTTCATCACCATCTCGGGCAACTGAACGTGAGCTCATCCTTATTTTATTACCTGAGAAAATCACCTCTCGCCAGAGTTTTGTTCTGCGTGGTCATTGTCGTGATTGCCCTCGGCATTTCCTTCTTCTTTTTTAGCGAGTATGACAATGAGCCTGAAATAAAAGCCATATCCCCCCAAATTGGTGCTCCCGGCAGCATCATGACTATTGAAGGTAGGGGCTTCGGTGCTGACAGAGACACCAGCTTTGTGGAGATTGGCGGAAGCAGCCTCACCTCCTCCTCGTATCTTTCCTGGAAGGATGCTGAAATTAGGGTGCAACTTCCAGCCAATGTGCAGGACGGACTTGTATATGTGGTGACAAAGCGGGGGCGGTCCCAGCCAGTCATCTTTGCAAACAGGGAGAATATTCCTGTAGCCATCAACCAAATTGGAATCCAAAGTGCCCTTCCCCAGGTGACGGAGGTGGAACCCTCCAAGCTCTCGGTGGGACAGGTACTTACCATCACCGGCTCCAACTTCGGTTCCATCCGGGGTGAAAATTCCTTCGTGTACTTTACTCCCACCTGGGAACCTGACAAAAGCGGGCAACAGGAGGACTGGGACAAGACTCACCTCAAGGCCCAGGAGGCGGACTTTGACTATGAGTCTTGGAGCGACACAGAGATTCGGGTGAGAGTTCCTGATGGAGTTGCCAGCGGCAGCTTCTTTGTGAAGACAGACAAGGGGGTGAGCAACCAGCGCTCCATCACCATCACCAGTCCCGTGGGAACAAAGAGCTTTCCCGACAAGCGGGTATACCTGGTGAAATTGTCCGCCGACGTGTCCGATGTGGACATGAGCTCCAATTCCCTGCTGACGCTGCGGGTTCCACGCCCCCAGAATTCTGCCAACCAGAGCGGCATCATCATGACAGAATGTGAGCCCCAGCCAATCTTTGACAATTACAACAGGTCGGTTATTCACCAGCTGAACCCACGGCAACTTACCGAGGAGAAAATTCCTTTCAACCAAACCTTTGTAATTCCTGTCCACAGCGTCAAGACCAACATCAAGGCCGAGAAGGTGCAGAGCTTCTCCGACACCAGCAGACTGTTGTACAAGGTGTATACCTCCCCTGACGACTGCGTACCATCTGGAGAGGTGACCATCAAGGAACTGGCGGCATCCATCCTTGGCAAGGAGACAAATCCATACCGACAAGCCCGTCTCATCTATGATTATATGCTGGATACCTACCAGCTGCTCCACGAGATTTTACCCAAGGAGATTTCATCACTGAATCTGGTGACGCTGCTGCAGGGTGATGCCTACGACTTTGCCATCATCTTTACCGCCCTGTGCCGTGCCGCAGGAATTCCTGCCATCCCAATCAGCGGAATCCTGGTGGACAACACCAAGGCCGTGCAGAACCATTGGTGGACTGAGATCTACCTGGAGAATTTTGGGTGGATGCCGGTGGACATTTCCCTGGCTGCTGGATTGCCCTTTGCAGATGTTCCAGAGGTTGAAAGTCTCAGGGACTTCTACTTTGGCAACCTGGACTACCACCATGTGGCTTTCTCCAGGGGTTGGAACAAGGTGAGTCCCACCATCATCAACAACAAAACCGTGTACCGGCCAAAAACCTACGGCCTCCAATCTATTTGGGAGGAAGCCACTACCGGCACCATAAACTACAGCTCCTTCTGGAATGACCCAGTTATTCTGGGCATTTATTGACAATAGCACCTTCTCTCGGCAGTTTTATCAGGCAAACCCTACCTGCCAAGAAAGCTAGAACGAGCGTGAAAAAAAAATCTGTCAAACAATAGATTTGGAGGAACATATGGTTACTGTTTTATCTTTGGGAGGCTCCATTGTGGCTCCCGACTCCCCTGACACCATCTTCTTGCCAGCCTTCGAGGCCATGGTACGAGATTGGCTCGCCCAGGACAAGGAACGCAAGCTGATTCTGGTGATTGGTGGTGGTGGACCTGCCCGTGTCTATCAGAATGCCTACAAGGCCGTTCTGGCAGCCAGAAAGGATGGCGGTGCAGTGGCAGACAACAACCAGGCAGACTGGATTGGCATTACCGCCACAAGACTCAATGCCCAGCTGGTAAAGGCCATCTTCAGTGACCTGTGTCCCAATGACGTGGTGTATGATCCCACTGCAGATTTCCAATTCCAGGGACAAATTCTGGTGGCTGCTGGATGGAAACCAGGCTTCTCCACCGACAATGACGCAGTTGTGCTGGCCCAGCGATTTGGAGCCAAGACGGTGGTGAACCTGTCCAATATCGAGAAGGTCTATACCGACGATCCCAAGACAAATCCCGCCGCCAAGCCCCTGGACACCATCAGCTGGGAGGATTTTAGGAAAATGGTGGGCGACGAATGGACGCCTGGAAAGAACACCCCCTTTGATCCCATCGCCAGCAAGGGAGCCCAGCAAGATGGAATCTCTGTGATTTGTGCCGGAGGCCGAGACATTGAGAACACCAGGGCCATCCTTGACGGCAAGCCCTTCAAAGGAACACGGATAGGTTGAGTTAGAATTGCTCCAAGCCCTGCAGGAGATTCCACAATTTCTGGCCGTAGGCCTTGTCTGCGGCCCAGGTTCCTGACAAGCCGAATACATCGGGGGCCTTTCCTCTCGGATTGACGTACTTGTACCGATTGTCCACCAGCTGGCCCCGCAGCTTGCTGGTGGTACCATAGGCGTGAAGATGCTGGATATGGGCACGGACCCCGATTTGCTCCGAGGGGAACCGCTCCCCTCTGTTTTGTGCGTCAATGGCACCAAGGCCGCAGAAATTGTTCATATCAGGGGTCACCAGTCCACCATAGCGGAGGAAACCTGTCTCCAAACACATCTGCACAAAGGCCACATCGGCGTTAATTCCCTCTGCAGCCGCCTCCTTGATATAATAATTCGCAAGGCGTGCCACCTGCACCCGGTCTCCCTGGGGATTCCGTGACATGAAGAAATCCACCAGCTGGGAGGCGGACTTTCGTCCCTGGTCAGCAATGACGGGGCTGACACCAGATCCCCGTTCCCCTCCGGGGTATTTGCTGGTGGTACAGGAAAAAACAACGAAACAGAGACAAAAAAGGGGAAAAAAAACACGGCTGAACAATTTCATGGGGCTTAGCATACTTTGTATTCAATTTTTTTTCAATATTCAATGAAAAAATGCACAAAAACTTCAAAAAAAAGCGAATAATTATATGTGAAGAAAAAGCCAGACATACGGGAAAAAATACTGAGGAACGGAATTACCTACCCCACCAACATGGAACTCATTATGGTTCTGCTGGGAACGGGAATCCAAGGAATGCCAGTGGACAAGCTGGCACGACGGGTCATGGACACCATCACCGCCGCACCACGAGAAAAGCTGCTGGAGCAATTGATGCAGCTGGAAGGGATTGGCCCCAGCAAGGCAGTGACTATTGCAGCAGCCATTGAATTTGGGCGGCGGCAAAACCTCCACACGGGAAAGCAAATCAGCAAGCCCTCGGACTTGATTCCCTTCGTGAACCACTACGCCATGCAGGAACAGGAGCATTTTATCTGCGTCACCTTGAACGGAGCCCACGAAATCATCAAAATCAGGACTGTTTCCGTGGGTACCATCAACAAGACTATGGTTCACCCGCGGGAAGTCTTTACCGGTGCCATCAAGGACATGGCCTCGGCGGTGATTCTCTGCCATAACCACCCCTCCGGCAACTGCATCCCCTCCAGCGACGACATAGAGACAACCCATCGGATGGTGGAGGCAGGCCAGTGCCTCGGAATCCATGTGCTGGACCATCTCATTCTCACCACCCGGGGCTTCTTCAGCATCAAAGAGGAAGGCTTACTGGAGCCTGAAGATGAACAGGATTCACCCCTCCAGGCGCTCCTGGGAGTCTGCTAGCTCCAGCTCGTTGCGACGGATTACCAACTGCTCCTTTTCCGAGGTGGAGATGGCAATCTTGTCCTCCAACTCACGGTTGCGGCTCTGGAGGCTGGCAATCTTCTCCTCATTGTCAACGATGGTTGTCCTGAAGGAGGTTATCTTCTTGGCCAGAGCGTCTATCTGGTTCGAGAGGCTGATGATCTGCACCTTCCTGCTGCAGGCCACCCTGTCCTTCTTCAGGCTGACGATCTGCTGGAGCCGGGATGCAATGTCTTCCTGGCCCTCGGAATATTCCTCCAAAAGCTCTCCCTCAGGATCAATGTATCTGGCAACAAAATCATGGCCACAAGCCTGGCACAAGTCACGTTGCTTCTGCACTTCCTGATCGATTTCCTGATTTATGGCCTTGATGCGCTTGTCGGGATTGTCGGAAGTAACGCCCTTTTCGCTCAAAGACTGGGCATTCTCCTCAAGGTGCTGACGGACTGCATTCATTTGCTCCTGGAGCTGATCGGCCTTGACCTTCAACTCGCTGCAGCCGCTGCAGGCCTCCGCCACAACCTCTGGGAGTCGGCCCTCCTCGAAGGGAACGGTCAGAACACCAGTCTCAAAGATGGCCTTACCACACTTAACGTAGAGCTGGGAAATCTTCTTTTCCATCTGGGAAACAGCCTTGTTGCGGGCCGTATATTGAACCTGGGTCAGCAGCCTGTTCATGAAGGACTGGTTGGCCATCTGATCCTTCAGATTGTCCAAGGCGACACGAGCCTCATTGTCCTTTCGACGCAGTTCTGCAATGGGCTCCCGGAATGCGTCGAATTCCTTGTCATACAGGGCATTGGGAGAATCAGCTAGAGCGGATCCCAAACTCTCATACAGGGGAGTCCAGCTGGTGGTGAGCGCATCCAGCTGCTGTTGGAGGGACTCGGCATCGTTCTTAAAGAGCTGGCGCTTTTCTGCTAGGGAACGAATCACCTCAATGTCGGAACACAGCTGGGACTTCTTCTCCTCAAAGGAGGCATATTCCTCCTGATGCTGACTGACGGCATCAGATTTTGAGAGAAACAGCTTGTTGCCAATGTCGGCCTCCACATCTACAATCAAGGACTGCAGATGATCCAGACGCTTTTCCAATTCGTGGGTTGTCTTGCTACTGCTCATATCACAAGTATAACATATTTAATACTGAAAGAGTTAAAAAAACTAGCAGTTTTTTCGCATTCTCTTTATACTGATGGAACAATAGATTCTAACAAGAAGGAAGTATCTGTTCACTTCAAGCCATTCCGGAGGAACCATGCTGAGCTACCGCCACGCCTTCCACGCAGGAAACCATGCAGACATCCTGAAGCACTGCACCCTCACCTTGATTCTCGGTTCCCTGCTGAAAAAGGAAAAGCCTTTCACCATTTTTGACACCCATGGAGGGGCTGGAATCTACCGGCTTGATTTTGAGGGCTTACTCCACACCGGCGAGGCAGGGAGTGGAATACTCAGACTACTGGACTACGCAAAAAAGAATCCGCCCCCCGCAGCGCTGGAGACTTACCTGAGTCTGGCAGAGAAATATGTAGGCTCAGGACTGTATCCCGGTTCCCCGGAAATCAGCCGAGCCATGCTGCGGAGTCAGGACAAGATCTTCGTGGCAGAGCTTCACAACACAGAAATTGCTGTATTGAAAGGAAATATGTCGGGAAACAATTCACTGTTCAGGCTCGACCACCAGCAGCAGGACCCCAGCCTCACCATCCGCCACGAAAGCGGTTTTTCCCTGTTGGCTTCTTCCCTGCCACCACACGTCAAACGTGGGCTTATCCTTATGGATCCCAGCTACGAGACTGCCAGCGACTACCAGGATCCCATCAGGGCCTTAGGCCAGGCGGCACGGAAATGGGAAACCGCCATCATAGCCCTGTGGTATCCCCTCCTCTCCCATCGCCAAGGGGAGCTGGACAACATGCTGTGCCAAGTGGCGGAGGGATTCAGCTTGGCCTGCCGACACAATGGAGACAGGAGAATCCTTACGGCGGAGCTGCGGATTGCTTCTCCAGAAAGTGAGTCGGCACCAAGGCTTCATGGCTCCGGCATGATGGTCTTGAACAGTCCCTATCAGCTGGACCAGCAGTTGGGTGAGGTACTTCCCTACCTGCAGGAGGCATTGGCCCCCCAAGCAGGTGACTGGGAAGTGAGAGCATGGTCCTGCTAAATTGATTGCAGGGAACGATGCGGGAAACGACACCTCACTCCCCCGTCCTCTGGGAGGTCATGGAGTACCAATCCACCTTGCGGGTGAGAATCATCAGCACCACCACCACAAAGAAAAGTCCCAGGGTTCCAATCAGCAGGGCATAGTCCTCGGCCTGAAGGGTTCCGAACAGGAAAATGTAGCTGATGAACTGGACGGCGGCAAACAACACCCCCCACTTGAACGTGTGGAAGATGGTGGCCGCATAGAAAAGGCTCAGACAGCTGACTGCAACGCTGCTTATCCAGTAGGTCAGGGTGAATGCAAGGTGCTCTGATACAGACAAGAGCAACAGATAGAACACCACATCAGCCAGCCCAATGAGACAGTATTGGATGGGATGAATCCGCACCTTCATAAAGATTTCGAAGATAAAGATGGCCAAGAAGGGAATCATGAGGAACAGCACCGCATATTTCACACTGCGGGAAGTCTTTTGGTAGTTGTCCACAGGAGTGACAAATTCCACCTGCACGACCTCCGTCCCATCCTTGCCCATGGCGATACCTTGGTTGTCCTCCGCAACAACCCATACCTTCGGATAGGTGGTGGAAAGGCCGGGAATGGACCAGAAGGCAGAGAAGCCCTCCTCGTCAAGCTCCCGCTCTGTAGGAAGCCAGCCACCACTAAACCCAGGAGTACGCCAGGTGGACTCCATGGAAAAATTGTTGTCGGTGGCCAAGGGTACTATGGAGATTCGCTCCCCTCCCTGGATCTGTGCATCCACCTGGTAGGAAAATCCATTCCGGGCAAAGTCTGCCGGTAGATTGTAATACAGGGCATTTCGGAATGGCGAGACCACAGGCTCCGTAAAGGATTGCTCAAGGACAGCACCATCCACTGTCACCACTGGCAGGGAGGTGAGGTTCTTCTTGTTGGAGATGCCGAACAGCAGCAGCGCCTCATCCCAACGAATATCCCTTTCGCTAATCTTCAGATGCTGATATGCCGCAGGAGAAAAAATTCCAGAAAATTTTGTCTCACAGGCAAACACCGGCACATCGAATATTCCACGGGTGAGATACTCAGGCTCAACCTTGGTAAAAAAATCCATGGTCTGGGGTACAGAGAACAGATAGCGGGTGGTGGTTTGCTGCCGCACCCGTTCCTGATTGTCGGAATCCACATAGTGATGCAAGACCGTATGAGTGTAGGGCACCGCCATCAGCACCCCTTCCAGCACCGGCTCACCTCCCTTTGGAAGGAGTACCGATCGGATTGCCTCGTCCCTGTAATATTCACGGTCTCGAACCAGAGACTGAATCATGTTGATGGGAATCAAAAATAACAGCACCAAAAGCAGGATGATAAAGGGCTTTGCTCCCAACTTGTCCACTGCCTGTACCAGTTGCCTTCTCCGACCGCCGTTCGTCTGCCGTTGTCCGTCACTGGTGACCAGCTCATCTTTAACCAAATTACCCATGGAAAATCTCCTTCATAGTATGAAAACGAAGAAATAGTGATTTTGTAACAAGAGAAATAGAGAAGATATTTGTCAAGGTTTGATATGGTTTGATTTGTTTGTTATCAAATTTGTTTACCTCCCTGATGGCTGTCCATTCTTCCACGGCTGTCTCTCTGTCCTAAAGGTATTTGGAACGGACATCCCCCTTTTACTATTAGTTTACATCTGCTATACTGCACCCCATGGGAACTACAACGAAGAAATCAAGCGGAAAAAAAACTTCCGCACAGAAAAAAGCTTCTTCCAGCAAGACGAGCAAGAGGTCACAGAAAAGGTCAGGCGGTGCAATTGCCGTCATCGCCATCATAATCATTGCGGTGGCCCTCCTCTACCTCTTTGGCCCGCGGGAAACGGTGATTCACCTGGTATATGATTATACCGGCATCGTCCTACCAGAAGCCCTTCCCTGGGAGTATCGGGACGAGGTGGCATCAGAAACCAATACCGTCCCACAAGTCACTCCTCAGCTTTCCGGAGACCTGCCCACTGCACTGGAGATTCCCCGCTGCGCCCATACCGCCGACAGCCACGAGGTCCATGAATATATCGGTTTCACCCTCTGCTACCGGGAACAATACGAGCAGGCAGAGTGGGTGGCCTACGAAATCAACACCGCCGAGCTGGCAAAGGAAGCCAGCCGCACCGACGATTTCCGTCCCGACCCCAAGATCTCCACCGGTTCTGCAACCCTGGCCGATTACAAGGGCTCTGGCTATGACCGTGGTCACCTAGCACCCGCCGCAGACCTGGCCTACAGCAAGGAGGCCATGAGCGAGTCCTTCTACATGAGCAACATGAGTCCCCAAACTGGCGGACTGAACCGTGGCGTCTGGAAGGATTTGGAGGCTAAGGTACGGGAGTGGACGGAGGAGTTCGGCAGTGTCTACGTCGTCAGCGGACCTGTTCTTGAAAAGGACTCCTATTCCACCATCGGCGAGAACAAGGTTGCTGTTCCCGAATACTACTACAAGGTGCTCTTTGCCCCGGAGGGGCGGGATGGCACCCCAGAGATGATTGGTTTCCTGATGCCCAATAAAAAGCTGAAGGAAGATTTCTTTGCCTTTGCCGTTTCCGTGGATGAAATCGAAAGCCGCACTGGACTTGACTTCTTCCATAGCATGGATGACGCCGCAGAATCCTCATTGGAGGCGCGGATCAATCTCCCTGCCTGGCAGTAAGACCAAGAGCCTTCCCGCAAGCCATGGAACAGGATACTTCCCTAGAACCCTCGCAAGCTCCCACCACCGGCTCCTCTCGGTCCCCCTCAAGTCCACAGCTTGAGGGGTTCACTCGAGTTGCGTCATCACCGCAGACGAAGCTATTCCTCAAAAACGCTGTCCACAGCCAGATGGGAAAGAAACCTACCCACAGCCACATCTGCCAGCACACCAACTGCACCCGCTGCCAGGAGCGCCATCCCAGCCAGCCGGCCAACCACGTGTGCTGCACCAGAATCCAGAATCTTTCGGTGCAGGCAGGGAGACGCACCATCCTGGACAAGGTGAATCTCCACATCCACTGCGGGGAGCTCACTGCCATCATCGGGCGGAACGGTGCCGGCAAGACCACCTTCTTCCGGACCCTGCTGGGGGAGGTTCCCCACACGGGAGAGATTCAC
>CAMGSV010000014.1 GCA_946061495.1 uncultured Spirochaetales bacterium
CTGCTGGTCTTTTTTCGTTTAAATCGGTTTTTCGTAGCTCATCCCGGCAGTGTGCTGGGTGGAAATAAAATTCGTACAGGAGGATTCTAAAGTGAAGAAATCCAAGAAGTTTGTGCTGGCAGGGCTGGTTCTGGCAGCAATCACCACGGACTACGCCAAGGCCACCGGGGCATACCAGGGGGATCCTTCAGCCGGCTATGGCGGCTGGTGGTGGCTGCGCTCGCCCAACTGCTACTTCGAGAACAGTGCGCACGACATCCTCAACTATGGCCACGCCAGCGACATCCTCGATGTTGACGACACGATTGTGGGCGTTGTTCCGGCTTTGTCAATTTCACTTTAGTGAAAGATTTTCCTAACGGAAAATTGACTCTCATCCTTGCGCCAGCAATAATCTGTTGAGTTCCAAGAAAAAGCGGCTGGAGTTGCTACTCCCTGCCCCCAGAATAAGCCCCGGGCAGGAGGAGTAATGGCACGCCCAAAAAGCTCCTCCCGCCTCCTTCCCTTGCCACTTTCCCCGCCATGGGCTATACTCATTCAAGGTGGCTGTAGGCTGCTAGAACAATCGATGGTGCGCCGGAGCACAGTCTGTCCAGATTGCGGTGCAGCATCAAAGGAGCATTCCATGAAGGTTTTAGTTGTTGGTGGCGCTGGCTACATCGGTAGCCACGTGGTAAAGGAATTGATGGGGGCCGGCCATAGGGTGACGGTGTTCGACAACCTCTCCTCCGGTCTCCTGCAGAATCTCTTCCCGGAAAATGACTTCATCGCCGGGGACATCCTCCATCCGGAAACGCTGGACGCCGCCTTTGGCCGTGGCTTCGATGCCTTCATCCATCTGGCAGCGTTCAAGGCAGCTGGAGAGTCCATGACCGCCCCGGAAAAATATTCCGTCAACAACATCACCGGCACCCTGAACCTGATGAACGCCTCCGTCAAGCATGGCTGCCTGCACATGGTCTTCTCCTCCTCTGCCGCCGTCTTCGGTGAGCCACAGTACCTTCCCATCAACGAGGACCATCCCAAGAGCCCGGAGAACTACTACGGCTTCACCAAGCTGGAGATCGAGCGCTTCATGGACTGGTATGACAAGCTGAAGGGGCTCAAGTTCGCCGCCCTGCGGTACTTCAACGCCGCCGGCTACGACCCCAGCGGCTTCCCCTGCGGACTGGAGCAGAACCCCGCCAACCTCCTGCCCGTCATCATGGAGGTGGCCAGCGGAATGCGCCAGAAGCTGCAGGTCTTCGGCACCGACTACGACACCCGTGACGGCACCTGCATCCGTGACTATGTCCACGTCACCGACCTGGCCATTGCCCACGTGAAGGCCCTGGACTACATCTGCAAGAACAACACCAGCCTCAAGGTGAACCTGGGCAGCGAGACTGGTGTCACCGTGAAGGAGATGCTGGAGGCCGCCCGCCGCATCACCGGCAAGGAGATTCCCGCCGACTTTGTGGGCCGCCGTGCCGGAGACCCCGCCTGCCTCTACGCCACTTCGGCTTATGCCCGGGAAACCTTGGGCTGGCAGGCCACCCATTCCGACGTGGACACCTTGGTTTCCTCAACATGGGGAGCATACTGCAAGCATCAGGAGAAAAAATAAATGGATTTTTCTATTATAAAGGATTGCATCGCTGGCAGCACCGCCGGCATGATTGAGCTGGAGACCCTCCTCACCGCTCATCCCGCCCTAGCACCAGAAAGCGGCGGTCAGGGGGAGCTGGAGAAGGTGCTGGCACTGGAAGCCTGGCTCAGGGAGCGGGGCATCACCCAGCTGGAGCGCTTTGATGCCCCCGACAGTCGGGTGGAAAGTGGCATCCGCCCCAATCTGGTGGCCACCATCCCCGGCGCGGACGATTCCGACCCCGCAGCTCCCCGCCTTTGGATTATGGCCCACACCGACGTGGTGCCGGTGGGGGAGCTCAGCCTCTGGAACACGGATCCCTGGCAGGTGGTGGAACAGGACGGCCGCCTCTACGGACGTGGGGTGGAGGACAACCAGCAGGGACTGGTGGCGGGCACCTTCGCCGCCTTGGCTCTGGTCCAGAACAAGGTGACGCCGCCCCATACCGTCAAGCTGCTCTTTGTGGCCGACGAGGAGGTGGGCTCGGAGTTTGGCATCAAGTACCTGCTGGCCCACCACAGCCTGTTCCGCCCCAATGACCTCATCCTCATTCCCGACGGCGGCGACGAGACGGGCTCCACCATCGAGGTGGCGGAGAAGAACCTGCTGTGGCTGCGGATTGTGGTCAGCGGCAAGCAGACCCACGGCAGCCGCCCCGACCAGGGAATCAACGCCGCCCTGGCTGGCTGCGACCTGGCCCTGCGGCTCAACGGCCTGGAGTCGGTGTTCAACCAGCGGGATGCGCTTTTTGACCCGCCGTGCTCCACCTTCCAGCCCACCAAGAAGGAGGCCAACGTCCCCAACATCAACACCATCCCCGGTGAGGACGTGTTCTGCATGGACTGCCGCATCCTTCCCTGCTACAGCCTGGGCCAGGTTCGTGCCGAGGTGAACCGCTGTGTGGCGGAGGTGGAAAAGAAATATGGTGTCACCGTCAGCTACACGGAGCCCCAGGCGGTGGAGTCCCCCGCCACACCTGCCGACGCACCGGTGGCCCGCCGTCTTGCGGAGGCTGTCAAGGCTGTCAGCGGGGTGGAGGCACGGCCCATCGGCATTGGTGGTGGAACCGTGGGAGCCTATCTGCGGCAAGCCGGCTACCAGGCGGTGGTGTGGAGCCGCATGGACGAGACCGCCCACCAGCCCAACGAATACACCATCATCGAGAACCTGGTCCACGATTCCCAGGTGATGGCCCACATGATGCTGCAAGAATAATTTTTGAAAGAGAATGCTTTTCTCGTAAAAGTATGATATGATGTATATTTAATGGAGGAAATATGAAAGGAAAGAAAATTGCAATTGTTCTGGTGGCTCTGGCCACAATACTGGTGCTGATGACTGGTTGTAAGTCCACAAGGGTTGAACGTGTCAGCTCCGACACGGTGGTGGATCTCAGCGGCTACTGGAACGATACCGACGTGCGGATTGTGGCGGAGTCCCTGATTGCTGACTGCGTGAATGCTCCCGCTATCACCAACTACATCCGCAACAATGGCACACTGCCGGTGGTGATTGTGGGAAATTTCCGCAATGACAGCGACGAGCACATTGACACCTCGATTCTGACAAAAAAGTTCGAGACTGCCCTCATCAACAGCGGTAAGGTGGACTTCGTGGCCAGCTCCTCCGAGCGTGGGGAGATTCGTCAGGAGCGGGAGGAGCAGCAGACCTGGGCCAGCGAGGAGACTGCCAAGCGGCTGGCCAACGAGACTGGTGCCGACTTCATGCTCATCGGCTCAGTGAAAACCATGGTTGACCAAATGGACAACACCTCCACCCGGACCTACTGGGTCTATGCCGAGCTCATCGACATCGAGTCCAATAGGAAGCTGTGGTTGGGAGAGAATTCCGAAATCAAGAAGGTGATCACTCGTTCCAAGACACGGCTGTAAATGAGAAAGAAACTCTTGCTGTTGCCTGTGGTGGCAGGATTCCTTCTGGCATCTTGTACCACCATGGGCGACTACGATTACACTGCAATAGACCGCTCTCTTGAATCGCAGGGCTATCAGGCAGCCTATGAGCAGGTGGAGGATGACAAGAAGAAGATGTACTCCTCCCACGATGAGGCGCTGCTGAATCTGGACAGGGGACTGCTGTCCCACTATGCGGGAGAATACGAACGGTCGAATCAGGAGCTGGCTGCGGCGGAGCGGAAAATTGAGGAGTACTACGCCAAGAGCGTCACACAGGCAATCTCGTCCTATCTGGTGAACGACACGGTGGTGGACTATTCCGGGGAGGTTTTCGAGGATATCTACACCAACATCTTTATGGCCTTGAATTACATTCATCTGGGGGATATTGAGGGCGCCTTTGTAGAGATTCGCCGTTTTGACAACAAGCTGCGTGCTGCCTCGGCAAAGTACAGCGACATGATTTCTCAGGCCAACAAGGAAAGTGATTCCAACGGTGGCGAGACCATGGAGGTTCCTGACATGGAGTTCCACAATTCTGCCTTGGCCCGATACCTCAGTATGATTTTGTATCGGAGCCGTGGCCAGATGGATTCAGCCGCCATCGACAAAAAGTATTTGGACTCGGCCTTTGCCAGCCAGCCCCATCTGTATGATTTTTCGTCACCTTCCTCCCTTGCCCAGGAGCTTGATGCTCCTGAAGGAAAGGCGAGGCTCAACGTGCTGGCATTCAGCGGCAAGGCTCCAGTGAAGGTAGAGGAGGAGGAGCGGCTTTTTTCCATCTCCGGTGACTTCTACTACAAGATCGCCTATCCCCGGATGCAGGCTCGTGGCTCTGCGGTAAAATCTATCACGGTTACGGCCATACCCCTGCAGGACGAGTCAGGCCAGATGATGGCATCACCGAGCCGGTCTGTTCTCATGGAACCTTTGGAAAGCATCAACAATATTGCCTTGGACACTTTTGCCCAGCACCAAACACTGATTTACCTGCGGGCTATGATTCGCTCCATCACAAAGGCTGTTTCCACGGCAGTGTGGGGAGGCCTTGCAGACAACACCTCTGATATGGGGTTGGGGCTCTTGTTCTCGGTGGCACAGCTGGCCTCCACTGTGGCGACGGAGGCTACCGAGCGGGCTGATGTCCGCTGCACCCGCTTCTTCCCGGCTCTTGCTTGGGTGGCAGGAGTATGGCTGGATCCAGGAAATTATCGAGTTGTAATAGAATACAAGAACTCTTCCGGAAAAGTGGTTTCACAGGAAGAGCAGACGGTGAGCCTTCGTTCAAATGGCTTGAATTTAGTGGAGTCCTTATGTTTAAGATGAGTTTTTTTGCTGGATTGTTCCTGTGTATGCTGTTTTTTGTCGGCTGTGTCTCTTCCGCCTCTGCCCCGGAGTGGGTGACCAATCCCGATGAGGTTCTTGATTCCAAGGTGCACCTCTGGGCGGTGGGTTCCGGTGCTGACCGGAAGGCTGCTGAGAGTGATGCCCTTTCCCTGCTGGTCAGAAGCATCCAGCAGCAGGTGGTTGCCACCAGTGACGCTTCCAAAGAGATGTCCGGTTCCCATGAGGCTGGTTTCCAGTCCTCATACAACTATTCCTCCTCTGTAGCCACGGTCTCCAGCATCAAGGAGGTGCCGGGCGTTTCCTTCTCCCAGTCCTGGATGGCCAAGAATGGAACGGTGTACCTGCTGGCCACCTTGAATCGGGATGAGGCCGGTGGCTTCTACCGCCAGAAGATTGCTGACTTGAGTGCCGTGGTGGAAAGCGAGATTCTTTTTGCCACCGCCAATGAAGGAACCTGGGCAGCCCTGACTGCTCTGGAGAACGCCGTTGCCAAGGCTTGGGAAAACCAGGGCTACATCGATGTGCTGGCTGGTGTTCATCCTGCTATGTACCGAACTGTTTCTCTGGATTATGTCTCAGCCCCCGCAGTGGAGACCCTGGCAGAACGTCACCGTGATAAGATTCAGGTGGCGGTGGCAGTGGAGGGAGACTCCAATGGCCGGGTGGCTTCCATCCTCCAGTCAACCTTAGCCGAGATCGGCCTAAAGTCAGCTGCCGACGGAGGCTCCAATGGATATGTGCTGCAGGGAACGGTTTCCATGGAGTCCTTGGACAATGACGGAAAATACGAGTACGTTCGGTTTGTGGTGGATGTGGAGCTGAGGGAACTGTCCACCGGCAAGGTGCTCACCTCCTACTCAAAGAATGGACGTGAGGCCCATCTTACCAAAAAGGAGGCTGAGCAGCGGGCCTATCGTACCATTGAGGATGCCCTGAAAAAGGAATTTGCGCCTCAGTTGAAGAATTTTGTGGAGAAAAACTAACTCTTCCTTGCATCCTTTGCCATTTGTTGACATCTATGCTATACTCTCTGCATTATGGCAGAATTATTAGCACCGGCGGGCAATGTTGAGGCATTGGACGCCGCCATCGGCGAGGGAGCCGATGCAGTATATTTAGGCTTAAAGACATTCAACGCCCGGGCACGCACCACCAATTTCGCCTGGAACCAGTTCGAGGCGGCGGTTCAGGCGGTGCATCGCCTGGGCAAGAAGATTTTTGTAGCGGTGAACACCGTCAGTGAGGAACGGGAGATGGAGCGGCTCTACCGCTTCCTGGCCTACCTGGAGAAGGTGGACCCCGACGCCATCATCGTGCAGGACTTCGGTGTCATCCGCATGGTCCAGGAATTCTTCCCGAAGCTTACCGTCCACTCCTCCACCCAGATGAATGTGGCCAGCTCCAAGGCGGTGAACCTGTTGAGCAAGCAGGGAGTGAGCCGTGTGGTTCTGGCTCGTGAGCTGGGGCTGGAGGAAATCAAGCATATCAGAGCCAACACCTCCGCCGAGCTGGAGGTCTTCGTTCACGGAGCCCTCTGTGTCAGCGAGTCTGGCCTCTGCCTGTTCTCCAGCTACCTGGGAGGAAAGTCCGCCAACCGTGGCATGTGCACCCAGGCATGCCGCCGCTTCTACACTGCAGAGACCAGCAACGATATGGAGCAGGGCTACTATTTCTCTCCCGGCGACTTGCAGCTGGTGGAAAAGATTCCCGACCTGGTGATGGCCGGTGTGGACTCCTTCAAGATCGAGGGGCGCATGAAGAGTGCCGAGTACGTGGGAAGCGTCACCGCCGCCTACCGCTACGTGCTGGACCACTGGGAGGAGGACAAGAAGGGGGCCATCGCCACTGCCCAGCGCATCCTTTCTACAGACTTTGCCCGTTCCAAAACCACCTTCTGGTACGACTTCAAGGCCGACCAGGAGGAGAAGGTGGCGGAAAAGGTACTGAATCCCGCACAGGCTGGCGGAACCGGAATCTATCTTGGCACCTTGGACCGTATCCGAACCATGAAGCCCTCCCAGCAGGAGGAACAGCGGGACACCGAGGAGGTTGACGGTACGGTTATCATGGCCACACTGAAGGGTGGCAACTACGATCCAGATCCCGGTGACTCCATCCGTCTCCACCGCAAGGATGACACCGGCCGCAGCAGCCACAAGGTGAAGGTGGTGGAGCAGGAGGATGGCCGCCGCTGGATTGACATACCGGAGGGCTTTGCCCAGGGAGACCCAGTGTACCTGCTGCAGACAAAGTCCATGTCCAAGCGGTACAAGCATGTGCTGCCTGATAACCTCTCTCCCTTCCGCCGCCAGCCCGGTGCCCAGGAGCTTCCCATCCTGGATCTGACACCGGTGGCCAAGGGAGAGCTTGCCTACTTCCCCGAGGGGCTCTACGTCCAGGTGTCCACCGTCAAGGATTTGTTCGCCATCCAGGGAGAGGCTCCCGTCCGGGTGATTCTGGAGCTGAATTCCGAGACCAAGGGGGAGCTGCTGGAAAAGAAGGTGACCTTGCCCTTTTCCAAAAAGCAGGTGTTCATCTCCCTGGATCCCTTCTGCGCCGCAGCCCAGGAGGAGGAGCTTGACTTGACCATCCAGACCCTGCTGGAGATGGGCTTCAAGGGATGGATTGTGAACAACCTGGCCCACATCAACATGCTGAAGGGAAGGGGAGCCTCCATCATTGCAGGTCCCTACCTCTACACCTTCAACCGGTGGGCCGTCTCCTGGCTGGAGAACCAGGACATCGGCGCCTTCATCAGTCCTTTGGAGAATTCCCGCAGGAACCTTGAGGCCACCTTTGAGCCACACCTCCGCAGCCGCATCCTGGTTCCCATCTTCGCCTATCCGGCCCTGTTCCGCATGCGGTTCAAGCTGCCGGACTCCTACGACTTCACCTTTTTCAGCGACAAGGAGGGCATGACCTTCAAGGCCCTGTCCACCCCCGACGGTTCCTTCGTCATGCCTGAAAATCCCTTCTCCATTGTGGACAAGGTGCAGTTCTTGAAGTCGGCGGGATTTACCCGCTACCTCATCGACATGTCCAAGACCCACGTCCAGAAGAAGCATTTCAGGCAGATTGTCTCCGCCATGGCCAAGCGGCAGATGCTGCCGGAGACAAGCAACTTCAACTGGAAGGATGGCTTCTACTCCCAGGAAAAGCTGGACGAGTACAAGGCCGCCACCCTCCGTGCCCAGGAGGCCGGAAAGACCGCTGCCGGCAGGAAGGAACCATACTCCGGCAAGGGTGGCTTCAAGGGGCAGGGGGGACGGGATTCCGCCTCCACTGGTCGGGGTGCACCGGGAAACAGGGGTGCCGCCCGTCCCGGACTCCATCGTACTGCCAGTCTGCGGCCCGCTCCCAAAAGGCCCCGCTAACCTTTACGCTTTGACGGCTGGAACAGGGGTGTTCCCCAGAGGAGGTTCCCCTGTTCCAGCCATTTTTCTAGAATACCGCCTCGCAGGCCTCCAGCTGACGTTCAGTGACACTCATGCTATTTGCCAGGGCTGCTTCTGCCAAGTCCGCCATCTCCTGGTGGGCTTTCTGTATGGCGGCAGGATCCTTGTTCTGGTTCTGCTGCGGTGAGAATCGGGGTTTGAAGTCCACGTGCTCTGCCACAATCTTCACCTTGGCATGGTTCTTGCCTTCGGTGTCCTTCCATCTGTTCTGCTTTAGGCGGCCCACCACCCGGATTCCTCGTCCCTTGGTGCAGTAGCGGGCACAGTTGGAGGCGAGGTTGCCCCAGGTCTCCACCTCAAAGAAGGATACCTCCTGCTTCCGTTCTCCCTGCAGGGTTCGATAGTTCTTGTTCACAGCAATGGAGAACATGCAAACGGGGGTTCCCTTGGGGGTTTCCCGGGAATCAGGATCCCGAACCACATTTCCTTCCAAAACGATTGAGTTGAAATCATCCATAAAAAACTCCCTGCAAATAAGTGTCATTTTGCATCGTAGCTACCTGCGTCTTTCCACAGGCGCTGGCTGTTGGCTTGCCTGTGTTTTTTCATTTTGTGCACATATAATTATTCGCTTTTTTTTGGGGAATTGGTGCGTTTTTCAGGAAAAAAAATGTTTCTTTTTCAAAAAAAATCCCCTTCCCCCAGAAATCTCTGAAGGAGGGGGATTTGCAGCTTGTTTTTTAGGAATTACAGGCCCTTGATGAGCTTTACCATGTAGAGCTGTACATACATGTGAAGCTCCGCCTGGTCCTGAATCTTCTGCATGCCGGGTGTCTTGACGAGGGTGTCTGCCAGATTGTTGATTCGCTCCGGGGTAAAGTTGTTGGCCCGCAGTGTCTTGAGGATCTTCCTCATATAGTCTCGAATCAAAGCATTCACATCCTCGGTGAGATTTGCTTTAGCCTGCTTGCTGAGCATTCTGTTCCAGGCATACTCGTAGGAGCTGAGCTCCCGCTCCAAGGTGGAGCCGTCGGGAACATAGTGCTTCTCCGCATCAAGAGCCGCCTGCTTCAACTCCTCCTTCCGTGATGAGGCCGCATCCTGCGGGGACAAAGGGGAAGGACTGTCGTAGACCTCTGCCTCATCGGAGGCAATCATCTTTTTTTGGGTAGCTTGGCTCCGGGTCTTCTGCTTCTTCTGCTTTGGCTGTCCCTTGAACATGGACATGAGCCAAGAGACTACCGGGATGGTGTACCACACCGGCAGCATAATTTTGGCATCGGTGAGGATTTCCTCCTTGGAAATCATCAGCAGCTCGCTGTAGGGAGAAATCTCGCCGTCGGTGAACAGATGGATGTGACCGGTCACCAACTCCGACATCCCTCGTGACTCGTACTGCAGGGCCTTCAGGAAGCTGGCGTTCAGCAGTGCGTAGAGGATGGGGCAATGGATTTTGACTGCGTTCTCCAGGGTTTTCTCGAACAGCTCTTGGTTCTTCATCTCTGGAACCGAGGCGAATTTTTTCAGGTTGTTGAAGCAGTCCTTGGTGATTTGGTCTCGGACCGTCTCACGGGCATCGGTACAGAGACGGACAATCAGGGGCAGCACCTTTGACTTCAGCACATAGGTGCGGGTGTTGTTGATTCCCCTGAAGGTCAGCAGGGGAGGAAGCTTGTTCTCCTCGGATTCGGTGGTGGAATTCTGGAGGAATTCACTCAAGTCCTTGTCGCTGTACTGCCCCAGAAGGGGAACGCCTCTAGAGTCGGAGAACATGTTGATGTTCTCCCTGGTGAAGTAGTAGGGGGGCTTGTTCAGGCTCAGTTCAAGGTTCTTGAGGGCAGTGTCTCGCTGGAGACTCTGCTGGGCCTTGGTCCGGTAATGGGTGATGCAGAATTCCAGGAGATAGACGGACTGCAGCAGGGACACGTCCTCAGCAGTGAGGTCTGTCACCTTCTCGTAATCCTGCCGCACGAAGAAGCACAGCTGGTTCCACTGGTAGAAGGTGTCGGAGGCATTCTTGATGGAACGAATGGCCTCGTCAGGCTTCTTGGTGACCGTGGTAAAGAAATTCTTGATGGTTATGTCTTTGCCCGGATTGGCTACCTTCAGCTTTTTCAGAAAGTAATCGTGGAACTCATCCTTCCGCAGCTTCATCTGGAACTTCGCCAGGGCTATGGACATCAGCTCCTCGGAGGGGAAGGTGGTGGCACATAGGATAGAGGGGAGGGCTCTCGGCAGCTGCAGGCAATAGAGGCTGTTTTCCTTTGGTTCCTTCTGTCCCAAGGTTTCTGCCAGATAGGTATCGGCGGACTCCTTCTTCATCACTTCAGAGGGGGTATTTTTTGGCAGGTCCGTGTTGGAAGGATAGGGAATGGCAGGGTTGTTCTTGATGTTCTGGTATATGCTGGTACACTTATCGAGATAATAGGCAATGACGATGACTTCCTTCCTCTCGGGGTCTGCCGAGACGAAAAGCACCTGTTTTTCGTCTGCCAGGCGCTCCAACTCCTTGCGCACCAGCTCGTTGGCATTATTGATGTAGGGGAGCAGCTCCGACTGCTCTTGAACGTGGTGCTGGGCATACTTTTTTATGTAGTCACAGAATTCTGCGACGTTGACTTGCGCACTATTTTGACGTGTTGCATAGGAACGCAACAAAACTTGGATATTTGATGATGTTGCCATAAAATCAATAATAACAAAAAGATTTTGTATGCACAAGGGGAAAATTTATAAGGATGATTGAAGCTACCCCGTCTTGGCGAGACGGGTTTGTCCTGCTATACTGCCCGCTGGAGGAAAACATGAGCGTAGAAGCCCTGCAGAAGATTATTGACGAGAGCGCAGCGATCGCCTTTTTTGGTGGTGCCGGAGTGTCTACGGAAAGCGGCATCCCGGATTTTCGTTCCCAGGACGGGCTGTATTCCCAGAAGTGGCGGTACCCGCCGGAGGAAATCCTGAGCCACAGCTTTTTCATGGGGAACACGGGGGAATTCTATCGGTTTTACCGTGAGAAGATGATTTGTCTGGAGGCCAAGCCCAACGCCGCCCACTTGAAGCTGGCGGAGCTGGAGGCAGCCGGCAAACTGACAGGCGTCGTGACCCAGAACATCGACGGGCTGCACCAGGCGGCGGGCAGCAGGAAGGTCTTTGAGCTCCACGGCAGCGTGATGCGGAACAACTGCATGGACTGCGGCGCCTTCTATGACGTGCACTTCATCCTGGACAGCGGCGGGGCGGGGGCAGATGCCATTCCCCGGTGCACCAAATGCGGCGGCGTGGTGAAGCCCGACGTGGTGCTCTACGAGGAGGGGCTGGACAATGGGGTGATTGATGGTGCGGTGCAGGCTATCGCCGCCGCCGACACCCTGATTATCGGGGGCACCTCCCTGAACGTGTACCCCGCCGCCTCCCTGATCCATTATTTCCGGGGGGAACGGATTGTCCTCATCAACAAGTCCCCCACCTCTGCCGACGCCATGGCCAGCCTGGTGATTTCCCAGGGAATCGGGCAGGTCCTGGGCCAGATTCAAGTGCCATAGGAATGCAGGCTGGAGGCCAAGTGGTGGTACGGCAAGCAGGTAGGCTTGCGGCTCGGTTCAAGTGCGATATATAAAAAACAAAAAGCCGAACGTGGCGTTCGGCTTTTTGTTTTTTACAGGGCCTTGAGGGCGGCCAGAACCTCGTCGTAGTTGGGCTCGTTGGTCACCTCGTTCACCACCTGCACGTAGCGGACCACATCAGCTGCGTCCACAATGAAGATGGCCCGTGCCAAAAGCCCCAGCTCCTCGATCATCACGCCGAAGGCCTTGCCGAAAGCCCTGTCCTTGTAGTCGGAGTAGAGCTTCACCGCCTCGATTCCAGCGGCGCCGCACCAGCGGGCCTGGGCGAAGGGCAGATCCATGGAGATGACGTTGATGGACACACCGCCAAGGGCTGCAGCCTCCTGGTTGAAGCGGCGCACCTCGGTGTCGCACACCGGTGTGTCGATGGAGGGCACGGTGATGAACACCCGTGTTCCCTTCAGGTCGGCGCTGGTGACGGCGCTTAGGTCACCGGCCACCACGGAAAATGCGGGAGCGGCTCCCCCGACAGCTGGAACGGCTCCAGCCAAATTCATTGGGGCTCCCCCCATTGTAACTTGCATATACAACCTCCTGTACTGTGTATGCGTCTATCTTATAGGAAATGCTCCAGTCTGTAAACCGAGGGGGCCTACTTGCTTCTCCACCGAGGATCGCTACCAGTCTTCGTAGTTGCCCATGACGGCCAGAGTCAGCAGGGGAAAGCCCTCCGGTTCCGTCTGGAGGTTCACATCCATAGTTCTGCCGCTCATGTGGCCTGAGTCCCAGGTGCAGTCCACCAGATACCAGTCTCCCTGTAGCTGCACCATGTTGCAGGCGTGGTTTGAGTCGGTGGGACCTCGTATCCCCGCTGGCTGGTGCCAACTGTAGTCTCACGCATAGTTGCTGCACTCGTACAGGAGCTTGGGGCTTTAGGGCATTTGATTTTCGGATGGAGTAAAAAACGAGAAACTGTGGTATAATAGAACATCGGATTATCAATTCACAGTTGGAGGAAAACATGAAGAAGCTGTTGCTGTTGGTTTGTTGCCTGTTGTGTCTGGGGACTTCCCTCTGGGCAAAAAAGGGGGCTACCATGTATGTGAACGTGGAGGAGGCTGAGCTGAAGTCTGGGACCGGCTTTTTCGCCTCCCGGACCGGCCTTTTGCCCTATGGGTCAAAGGTGACGGTACTGGCGGAGGACGGCAAGTGGATACAGGTTGCCAGTGCCGAGTCAGGGGGGCCTTCTGGATGGCTGCCAGCCTCAAGTCTCACCAAGAAGAAGATTCTCGTCAGTGGCGGACTCAACACGGTGTCAGCCTCTGCCGATGAGCTTGCCCTGGCAGGAAAGGGCTTTTCCGCCGAGGTGGAGGCTCAGTACACCACGGAGTCCACGGCCGCCATCTATGCTATGGTGGATGCCATCGAGGCCACGCCCCAGGACAAGGATGGTCTTTTGGAGTTCATCGTCCAGGGAGACCTTTCTACTGGCTCAGGAGGTGAGAAATGAAGTCTTTGCATCCCATCGTCTTTGTCATCCTTCTTGTGGTGGTGGCATTCTCCGCCACCTCCTGTGCTGTCATGAATGCTATGGGCAGCGTTACCTCTGTTGTGGGGACCCTCACGGGAAACGAGGTCTTGGAGTCTGCAGGTAAATCCGTTGCGGCAGTTGCTGAGGCTTCCGCCCCCATCACTCCGGAGCAGGAGTACTACATCGGCCGCTCAGTCACCGCATCGCTGCTGGGGTCCTACAAGATTTATGACAATCCACCGCTCACCGACTACGTGAACAAGGTCTGTCAGGTGCTGGTCCTTAATTCCAGCAGACCCCAGCTGTACAAGGGCTACTATGTGGCGGTGCTGGATACCGATCAAATCAATGCCTTTGCCTCGTCAGGAGGCCATATTCTGGTGACCCGGGGCCTGCTGTCCTGTGCCTCCAGTGAAGATGCTCTGGCGGCAGTGCTGGCCCATGAGGTTGCCCACATCCAGCTTCAGCACGGAATCAAGGCCATCAAGGGGGATCGCTGGACAAATGCAGCCCTGAAGGTCGCCGGCTCCACGATGGTGGCCCTTTCCGACGGAGAGATGAGTGAAATCGTGGATGCCTTTGATGAGTCGGTGGACAGCATTGTCTCCACCATGGTGAATTCTGGTTACTCTCAGTCCCAGGAATACGATGCCGACGCCACCGCCCTGGAAATCATGGCCGCCGCCGGCTACAATCCCCATGCCATGACCGAGATGCTGGAGGAGCTAAAGGTGCGTCAGCCCACGTCGTCCGGCGGCTTTGCTTCCACCCACCCTTCCGCCAGCAAGCGTTTGCAAAAGGTGGAGAAGAAACTGAAGTCATATCAGCAGGTGTCGGTGCCTGAGCTGCGCCAGCAACGGTTTGATCAGTTTATAGCCGCTCGGTAAGGAGGAGGTATGGCCAAGGGAAGGAGAGACCTACTGACCCACGGGATTCGGATAGGGCTGATTGTGGTAGCAATCAGTATGGTGACGTTGTTTTTGGACTGGCTGGGAGTCTTCCAACGGCCGGAGAGCATGCTCTACGACAGTCGTATGGTTCGTACTGCCTCCTTCCATGGTCCCTCCGATGAAATCGCCCTGGTGCTGCTGGATCAGAATAGTTTGGACTGGGCCCAGGAGGAGCTGGGCTGGTCCTGGCCCTGGCCTCGCAGCGCCTACGGGGATCTCGTGTCCTTCTTCAATCTGGGCGGGGCGGCTTCTGTAGCCTTCGATGTGCTGTTCACGGAGCCCTCCCTCTACGGTGATGGTGATGACCAGGCCTTTGCCGATGCCTGCCGTGACTACGGACGGGTGGTGCAGACGGTGTATTTCGACCAATTGCAGGGAAATGTCTCCCGTTGGCAGGAGGGCTTCCCCCGGCCGCCCCTCACCGATGATTCCCCCGCCGCCGAATCTGCTGGTTCTGCTGAGGCTGGAGCAGACATGGCGGAGGGGCTGCTCTTTCCCATCGATTCAATTGCCAGGGCGGCAGCAGTGCTGGGAAACATTACCGGCACCTCCGACAGCGACCAGACTATCCGCCGTGCCAAGGCCTACCGCTCCTTCGACGGCTATTTGGTTCCCACCCTGGGAACGGCGTCCTTCTTTGCCGCTGGACTTGAGGGGCCGGAGCCTGCCGACGAGCCGGAGGAGGGCCGCCTGCTCCGCTACCAGCCCTCCCTCAACAGCTATGTTCCCTACAGTGCGGGGCAAGTCCTCCAGAGCTACTACGCCATCCAGTCGGGACAGGAGCCGTTGCTGGAGCCGGAGCTGTTCCAGGACATGTTCGTCTTCTTCGGCTTCTATGCCCCCGGCCTCTTCGATATCTGCACCACGCCCGTCTCCGCTGTCTATCCCGGTGTGGGTGTTCATGTGACCCAGCTGGACAACTACCTGCAGGACAGCTTCCTCCGTCCTGCAGGATTCCTTTTGACGGTGCTGCTGGTGGTGCTGTTGGCCCTGTTGGGAGCTGCCCCGCTTTCTGTCACCGAGATGCTGCACCTGCGGAAGGGAGGTGTCCTTGTTTCGGTGGTGACACTGCTGTTGTCGGCGGTGATTTTTGTGGTTGTCTCCTATCTCATCTTTGTGCCGGGACTGGTGCTTCCCATGATGCCGCCTCTGGTGGCCCTCTTTCTGTCCTTTGTGGCCGCCATGGTGGTGTCATACCTCCAGGAAGGACGTCAGCGCCGGTACCTCAAGCATGCTTTCCGCCAATATCTGAGTCCCGCCGTCATCGAGACCCTCATTGCCCATCCGGACCGTCTCACTCTGGGAGGCGAGCGTCGCCATATCAGCATCTATTTCTCGGATGTGCAGGGCTTTACCACCATTTCTGAAGGGTTGGAGCCGGAGGAGCTCACCTCCCTGCTGAACGACTACCTTTCGGCCATGTCGGACATCATCCTGGAGTCTGGCGGCACCATCGACAAGTACGAGGGCGACGCTGTCATCGCCTTCTGGAATGCACCGGTGGAGCATCAGGACCACAGCCGTCTGGCAGTGGAGGCAATGGTTCGCTGCCAGGAAAAGCTGGCCCAGATGCGGCCTGAGCTGGAGGCCCGTGCGGGGCGGCCCTTCCACATGCGGATTGGTGTCAACACGGGAGATGCGGTGGTGGGCAACATGGGCAGCAAGAGCCACTTCGACTACACCATGCTGGGAGATTCAGTGAATCTGGCCGCCCGTCTGGAGGGATTGAACAAGCAGTTCGGCACCTACTCCATGTGCAGCGCCGCCACCCGTGACGAGGCGTTGGAGTGGGGGACTCAGTTGCGGTTCCGGGAGCTGGCCCGGGTGGCGGTGGTGGGCAAGAAGGAGGCGGTGACGGTGTTCGAGCCAATGACAGCGGAGGAGTACCAGCGGCGGCACCGTATTCTGGAGGTCTTTGCCCAGAGCCTCCAGCTGTTCTACCAGGGAAGAATCAAGCAGGCTCTGGAAGGCTTTTTCGCCATCAGGCAGCTGGATCCCCCCGCCGCCCATTACGTGGAGAAGTGCCAGCAGCTTCTGGACAATCCCCCGGACTTGGACAGTTGGCAGGGAGTCTGGGTGGCCACCTCAAAGTGAGTCCTTCTGTAGACTGGAGAAAAGGGTGTTCAACGGGGCGGTTGGCGTGACCTTCTGAAGGGTGCCAGTAGGAAGGAAAACCCCGTCTCCGCCAAGACGATGGCTGCAAACAGCAGGATGCATCCCCCTATCATGGGTGGTGTCATTCGTTCCTCCAGTACTAGCCAAGAGAACAGCACCCCAAAGAATGCCTCCAAGGAAAGGAAGATGGCGGCCACGGAGGTGGGGGTGTATTTCTGGCAGATATTCTGCAGCAGGAAGGCCAGCAGGGTACTGAACAGCCCCAGATACAGGATGGAAAGCATGGTTCTGGTACGGCTCAGCTCTCCCAAGGGCACTGGGCCGTCAAAGAAGGGGGCGCAGATCCAGGACAGGATGGCCGCCGTAGCCAATTGCAGTACCGTCAGCAGGATGGCATCCTCGGTGGCGTTGTACTGGGCAATAAAAATAATCTGCAATGCAAAAAAGATTCCGCAAAAAAGGGTCATCACGTCCCCCTTGTTCATGGTCAGGTTCTCCTGCAAGGTCAGCAGGGCAATGCCCACCATGGCCATGAGGGCGGCCACAATGATATGAAAGCCGGGAAATCTGCGGGTAAAAAGCCACAGAATCAATGGTACAAGGATGACGTAGACCGCAGTGAGGAAGGCATTCTTTCCCGCCGTGGTGTACTGGATGCCGATGGTCTGCAGCAGGTAGGCCAGAAAGAGACAGAGGCCAATGATGATGCCGTGAACTAGTATGGAGCCATTCAGCTTCCTGAATTTTTGCGGGGTGAGCAAGGCCAGTCCCCCTGCCGCAATGGAAAAGCGGAATGCCATCATATAAACTGGTGGAACAGAATCCACCGTGTCCTTCACCACCACAAAGGCAAAGCCCCAGATGGTGGTAGTAATCAGCATTCCAATAGAAGAAAGTATAGTGACTGTCCCTTGTCTCATGTCCACCTCCCGTATCAGACCCTCTGACTATATCGGTTATCCGTTCCGTTGGCAATTGGGTACCGGGATTTTGGGTATTGCATCTTATTTATCTATAGTAAAATATTTATACATTTGCACGCTTTTCAATATTTTGCAAAATTATGTAGAAATCTCAAAAAATTACAATAAAACACAATGAATGTATTGATTTTCTTTTTGTTTTGTATAATACTCGAGGTAGGTAATAGTTATGACACAGAAAGACAATGTATCGATGAACCCCTTTGTCCGTTCCTGGGGTGTGCTGGTTTTCTGCTTTCTCTTCCTTGTTGCTGGCATCCTTTGTTTGGGACTGTTTCCTGCCGATCCCCACTTTTCCAAGAAAACAACTGCATCGGTAGTCCCTACGCAGGCAGAAATACCTTTAATTGAAGATTTGGTCGCTCAAGAAGACGCTAGTCTTCCCATCCTGGAGGTTTCCTATCGAGAAGGAAAAAAAATTGAAGAGACAAGCCTCTTTGCAGAGGAGGTGACGGGTTCCTTGGGAGTGACAGCAGCCAATTATGGCAGGCAGTTTGATGTGGGATTGGAACTGTATCGCTCTGTTCACACCAGAACAGCAGTGGAATGGTTCTATACCAATGTAACGGAGAATCGTGATGTGGCGCTGGCTATCCTGCAGGAGGCCGACAAGAATAACATCCCCCTGTCCCTGGCTTTTTCCCTGGCCTACACGGAAAGTCGCTACAAGACCAGGGCTGTCAACCGGAACACCAACAGCTCCATTGATCGGGGCATCTTCCAGCTGAACAACAAATCCTTTCCCGCATTGGTGGAGGCCGACTTCTTCGATCCCTATATCAGTGCCAAGTACGGTATGTCTCATCTCCGCTACTGCCTGGACACCGCCGGAAACGAGGTGTCTGCCTTGGCGATGTACAATGCTGGAACAAACCGTGTTCGCAACAATGGTACGCCCCAGATGACTCTGAACTATATCTCAAACATTCAGACCTATCGTCAGGGGCTGGACCAGCTGTTCAACCATGAGGTTGGTGCAGGCTCACGTCCGTGAGGATGCCTCCACCATTTCCATGCTGACAAAATAGGAGAGTTCCTCCTCCTGGACTATCTCCAAAATACACTCGGTGCCTTGGGTTGAGGTAATTTCTGCCATCACGGCGTTACCTCCTCCTGAGGCTTTTTTTATTTCATCTTTGAACTGAACCCTGCGCTTGTCCTTTGAGAACATTCCCAGCAGTTTTTTCTGGGTGGTGGGACATCCCAGTAGGGTGATGACCTTGGCTGCCTCGGAGTCTGCATCTGGGATGACACCTCCCTCCTTCTGGATGGTGGCAGCCTCCTTGGTGTTGTAGTCTGGATGAAATTTCCACTTGGAATAGTGGCCGCTGGTGGTGGGCTCCGCCAGAAACAGGTAGTGACTGTGCTTCTTGTGGAAAGCCGCCATGTATTTCTTCTGAAAGGGCTTCAGACAGTCCCGTTCAAAATCCAGGGGGAACAGTTCCAGTGCCTTGGTGTCGCCGGGACTGCCCTCCGCCATGATGCCAAAGCCCACCACCGTTTTGCAGTCCTTGATGCGGCGGGCGGCGTGCTTCATGGCGGCGATATAGTGGTCCTGCAAATAGTCCTGGATGTTGTCTCCCTCCACCAGGCATTCTGGTGCCATTTTTTTGCCAGCCCAGAACAGGGTGAACATGGTCTCCCGTCGCTTCTGCTCATCCATTGACTCCTCCAGATCAGCTATCCTTAAGGTCCATGGAGGGGCACCACACCCGCCAAGGCAGGAGCCCCAGTTCTTCATCACTGGCTCCACAAACACCAGGATACCATCAGTTTCAGCCTGCTTCAGCAGTGTTCGTAGATCCGCCAGGTACGCCTCGTTGTAGCTGTCTGGTTCTGGCTCCAAATCCTCCCATGCTATTTGCCAGCGTAGCATGGTGATGCCCGCCTTCTTCATTTTTGCAAAAAGATTTTCTACCTCTTGAAGACGGGGAAGTTTTGAGGAAGCCTCTCCACGTAAAAGGGTGGTGCCTCGGAAAACTCTTTTTTTTTCCTGGGCATCTACAATGGTACCGTCTTGGATGGAAATAATGGACTCATACCTCATGGGTTTCTCCTGATTTGCTGAATCGGATTATGCAAATGGAATAAAAATAGACCACGCCAAGAAAGCTTGGACAGTGGTCTATTTTGCGATACTATACATGTAAGACATACCGTCGGTTATTCGGTGAGAATCTTGATGACCTGGGCCTTGTCTGTTGTGTTCAGGATTTCCTGGCGCTTCTCTGCACTCTTGAACAGGAGGCTGACCTCAGCAAGGAACTGCAGGTGAGGCCCAGTCTTGTTTACGGGAGAAAGAGTCATGATAAAAATTCGGCAGGGCTCCTGATCAAGTGAATCGAAGTCCACGGGATTGTCGGAAACACCGATACAGGCCACGAGATCTGATACGGTGTCTGTCTTTCCGTGAGGGATGGCGATTCCATGCTTCATACCTGTAGACATCTTCCGTTCACGATCAAGCACACATTCTCTGGCAGCATCCTTGTCTGTCACCTTTCCGGCAGAAATCAGGATGTCCAGCATCTCGTCGATAATCTCTTCTTTAGTCGTTCCTTTGAGATGCAAATTGACAGTTTCGGGCGTTAATACAGTTCTTAAGTTCATAAAATCAGTTTATGCCTAGTTGCATGAAAAGTCAAGAAAAAAACTAGATTTTCGTTAAAATTTCCCATGGTTTCTGGTATACTTGTTTTATGAACAATACAGATAAATTCCTTGCTGATGTAAAGCGTATCGTGAAGCGAAATCATAGTGAAACTACCCAGTATGATGGTTTGGAGTGCAGTCGTCAGGTAGCGAATCTCTTTTGCTCATATAATAAAGAGTTGGGAGCTCTTCCTCATTCTATCGCCGAGTACTGGCTTACCACCTATGTGAAAAAAAGCAGTGACCTTGGACAGGAGCCCAGCAGCAAGAGCCAGGACTGGCTGGCGGATGTGTTGGCCTTCTTGGCGGGAGAGGAAGGCGAGCTGAAGTCTATTACCGCCACCGACTGGGTGACGCTCAGGGACTTGGTCAATTTTGAGGCGGAGGACCTGCCCATGGAGGTGCTTTCCTCACTGATGGGTACCTTGCTGGAAAGAGGTGTTCTGTAGTGTCTTCTTGTTCCTGTGATGGGGCTGCCTGTTGTGAGGGCAACCTGCTTCCCTATCAGTCCTGCCAGCTTTGTCCTAGAAATTGTTCTGTTGCCAGAGTCGGTGGCCCCGCCGGATTTTGTGGGGAGCCGGCAGCGGTGCGTGGGGCGGTGGCCTGTCTGCATTTTGGGGAGGAGCCGCCCATTACCGTTTTCGGCGGTTCTGGCACCATCTTCATCTCAGGGTGCAACCTGGGCTGCGCTTTCTGCCAGAACTACCAGATTTCCCAGCAGGGCATGGGTGCACAGCTCAGCCGTGATGACTTTGCCAAGGTGTGCCTTGCATTGGAGGCGGCGGGGGCGGAGAACATCAACATTGTGACAGGAAGCCATGCAGTGCCTGCTATTGTGGAGGGGCTGACGGAGGCCCGCATGAGGGGGATGGAGCTGCCGGTCTGCTGGAATTCCTCCGCCTACGAGAAGGTGGATGTGCTGCAACGATTGGGTGGCTTGGTGGACATCTGGCTTCCCGACTTCAAGACTATCAATCCACAGACCAGTGCCACCCTCTTTAAGGCCCAGGATTATCCCCAGCGAGCCCAGGAAAGCATCCTCTTCATGGTGGAAAACAGTCCCCTGCAGTTTCAAAAGCGGCGACAGGGGGGCGAGACCAGGGAAAAGCTTTTGAGGGGTGTCATTGTGCGCCACCTTTTCCTGCCAGGCCACCTAGAGGACACCATCCTCACCTTGGAATGGCTCAAGAAGCACCTGGACGGACGGGCCTACCTTTCCCTGATGTCCCAGTACACTCCCGTACCCTTTGTGGAGGAGGAAGCCCAGCTGGAGCGTCGCTTCCAGCGATTGCAGGCTCTGGAAAATCGGCTAGTGTCCCAGGATGAGTTCCAGGACTTGCAGGATATTCTGGCGGCATATGACTTCAAGTATCTGTTCTACCAGGAATTGGTGGAGGATACGGAGTGGTTGCCGGACTTTGACCGGGTGCAGCCCTTCTCCTACGAGCTGGCCAAGCCGGTATGGCACTGGCGGGAAGGATTTATTTGACGGGTGGCATTGTGTAGGGAGGGAAAGAGCTGCTCCACGTTCCTGTGAAGGTGAATTGTGGTGGTTACGGCTCTTGCTCCAACTGCTGTACCGTCTCCAGCGGGAGGCTGGTGCAGCGAGCCACCATCTGAGGAGCCAGCCCCTCGGACAACATGCTCCTGGCCGTCTCCAGCTTTGTCTGGTAGGCACCTTGCTCTAGCCCGATGGAGATGCCTTTCTCATACCCCTCGTCGTAGCCGTCATATCGTGCATCTGCCATCTTTACCGCCCAAGTCATGTAGTGCCTCCGTTCCAGCGAGTCGTTTTTCAGGGTGGTGATGCTGTCCGAGATAATCTGAGTTAAGGAAGATTCCACCACCCCTTTCTGAAGATAATGATAAAAGGCTTGGAGCTTCTGGTCAAGG
>CAMGSV010000015.1 GCA_946061495.1 uncultured Spirochaetales bacterium
AAATTCATAATAGTAATAATAAGGGTTGTGGAAAACAGAATAACTTACATAATTCATTATAATATAAATAATTCTGATTATGAAAACCTGAAAATGTTTTTAGTTGTTTTCAACGGTTTCCACAGCCGATCAAAAACAGCTCAAGTTTTCCACAGTATATTAGCATGTAATGAACAAGTTGTCTAACTATTATGCTTGTATTCCTTTATTTCCTTTTTGATTATATCCAAGGTATCGTTGAGGCTTTCGTCCACCTGCAGCTGCTTGGTGATGACCTCGCAGGAATGCATGATGGTGGTGTGGTCCTTGCCGAATTCATTGCCAATCTCGGTGAAGGAAAGCTCTGTCAGCTGGTGAATCAGATACACGGCAATGTGACGGGCAAAGGCGATGTTCTTATGGCGCTTCTTTCCCTTGATGTCTGAATAGGAGATGTTGAAGTAGTCTGCCACCACATGCTGGATGATTTCCGCATTGATTTGGGTGGTGTCCTGGGCAAACATTTTGGAAATGACCTCCTTAGCCTGGGCTAGGGTGAAATTTCCCTTGGTGATGTCGTAATAGAGGGTGATGCTGTTGAGGCAGGCTTCAAGGTCACGGACATTTGTCTGGACGCTCTTTGCAATGAGGTCAATTATTTCAGTAGGTAGTTTTTTTCCCTCATGCTCCAGCTTGTGCTGGATGATGGCGGAGCGAACCTCATATTTTGGCATGTGGATGTCTGCGCTGACGCCACGGGTAAAGCGGGACTTGAGACGGTCGGTAATCTGTTTCAGCTCGGAGACGGGGCGGTCACAGGTGAACACCATCTGCTTGTGCTTGTCGTAGAGGGCGTTGAAGGTGTGGAACAGTTCTTCTTGCGTCTTGTCCTTGTCCTCGAAGAAGTGGATGTCGTCTATCAGCAGCACATCTGCGGTGCGGTACTTGTCCTTGAATTTCTTCTCCGAGCGGTCCCGGATTGACTGGGTGAATTCGTTGGTGAAGTTTTCTGCACTGATGTAGATGACGTTCTTAAAGTTGGTTGATTGGAATATTGAATATCCAATGGCCTTCATCAGATGGGTTTTTCCGAGACCAACGCCACCGTAAATCAAAAGGGGATTGTAGGCGGTGCCGGGATTCTTTGCTACAGCCAAAGCGGCATTGAATACGTAGGCATTCTCGTCGCTGGAAATGAAGTTTTCAAAGGTGTATTGCTCGGAAAGCTCAGGATGAACTTTTTTCACCGCTTCTTGGGGAGTAGGGGAGGGGACTGTTTCCCGTGGAATCGTCTCCTGGGAATAGGTTTCCTGTGGGTGGTTTTCTTTCTGCGGTTCTTGGGGCCTTTGCTCTTGGAATCTTTGCTGGGGAATTTGGCGGCTTGGGGCAGAATCCGAGAAGGAGATGGAGGATTTCGGTCTGCTGGAGTTTCTTTCTTCTATTACAACCTCTATGTTCAGATCCAGTCCTGAAATCTCGTAGAAGGTGTTCTGAATCATTGCCAGATAGCCTCTGTTTTTCATCTCATTGCGGATGTAATTGGATGCTACAGAAGCTATAATTTTTCCCTCCTGGGAACCAACGTAGTTTATGTTGAACCAAAGGACGAAATCATTTGCTCTGCCTGCTTCAGTAAGTTCTTGTTTGATTTGTCTGAGGGTTTCTTCCCAAAAAGGTGTATAGTCTGGTGAATTCATGCCGATATTATAATCTACCTTTACTTTTTTCTGCAATATAGGTATAATCTTATTTATTGAAAACGACACTTCTTTATTGAAATCATTATATATTTCATGGCTAATTGCTTTTAAGGAAAAGAAATGAGTGCAAATTATTCTGCTTCCAATATTACTGTGTTGAAAGGACTGGAGGCTGTTCGGAAAAGGCCTGGTATGTACATTGGTTCTACTGGGCCAGACGGATTGCATCACTTGGTGTATGAGGTTGTAGACAATTGTATTGACGAGGCAATGGCTGGTTTCTGTGATACCATCTATGTTGTCCTTGAAAAAGACGATGTTGTTCGTGTTGAGGATAATGGACGTGGTATTCCGGTGGATATCCACCCTGGAGAAGGAATCAGTGCCTTGGAGCTTGTTTTGACACGACTTCATGCCGGTGGTAAATTCGACAAGGGCTCCTACAAGGTTTCCGGTGGTCTTCACGGTGTTGGTGTATCTTGCGTCAATGCCCTTTCCACCTGGCTTGAGGCTACAGTGGAAAAGGATGGTAAGAAGCACTTCATGGAATTCCGTGTTGGTGAGACGGTGGCTCCCGTAAAGGAGATTGGAGCCTCTGACCGCCGGGGAACAACCATCCGCTGGAAGGCAGATCCCTCCATCTTCACCGAGACCACCACCTACAACTTTGATGTGCTGTGTGGCCGCCTCCGTGAGCTGGCCTTCCTGAACAATGGCATCAAGATTTATTTCCGTGATGAGCGACTTACCAATCCCAAGGAGGTGCTCTTCCAGTTCGAGGGAGGCATCCGTCAGTTTGTCACCTACTTGAACGAGGGACGAAAGACCATTCCTGAGGAGCCTGTATTTATTTCCGGCGAGCGGGACGATGTGCAGGTGGAGGTTTCTCTTCAATATAATGATGGTTACAACGAGAACATCCTTTCCTTTGTGAACGACATCAATACAAAGGAGGGTGGAACCCACCTGGAGGGATTCAAGGCTGCCCTCACCACGGTGATGAATGAATTCCTGAAGAACAATGCCAAGCTGCTGAAAAAGATGGACAAGGAAGAGAAACTCACTGGTGAGGATGTGCGGGCTGGACTTACTGCCGTCATTTCAGTGAAGGTGCCGGAGCCACAGTTTGAGGGGCAGACAAAGACAAAGCTGGGAAACACTGAGGTGCGTGGAATTGTCATGTCCTTGGTGAACGAGCAGCTGACCCTCTTCTTTGAGCAGAATCCCCGAACCATCGAGCACATTCTGGAAAAAGCTGTGGCGGAAGCCGCCGCCCGCATTGCAGCCCGCAAGGCCAAGGAAGCCACCCGCCGCAAAACTGGTATGGACAGCTTTGGCCTGCCGGGAAAGCTGGCGGACTGCTCCTCAAAGAATCCTGAGGAATGCGAGGTATACATTGTAGAGGGAGACTCTGCAGGTGGTTCTGCCAAGCAGGGCAGAAATCCCAAGATTCAGGCAATCCTTCCCTTGTGGGGAAAGATGCTGAACGTGGAGCGCACCCGCATAGACAAGGTCATCAACAATGACAAGCTGCAGCCGGTCATCGCTTCCTTGGGAACGGGAATCGGCAAGGACTTCAACATCGAGAAGCTGCGCTACCACAAGATTATCATTATGGCGGATGCTGACGTGGACGGCTCCCACATTTCCACCTTGCTGCTGACCTTTTTCTTCCGCTACATGCCCCAGCTCATCGAGCAGGGCTACGTGTATATCGCCATGCCGCCCCTGTACAAGATAAAGCATGGGAAGAAGGAGCATTATGTCTTCTCCGACGAGGAGCGGGACCAGGTGCTGAAAACCATCGATGGAAAGGCTGATGTGCAGCGGTACAAGGGCCTTGGTGAGATGGAGTGGAAGGAGCTGAAGGAAACCACCATGGATCCTGCCAACCGCAAGATGAAGCGGGTGCAGTTGACTGATGCCGTGGAGGCAGACCATATCTTCAGCACCCTCATGGGAGAAGAAGTGGAGCCTCGCCGCAAATTTATAGAAGAGAATGCCGTTTACGCCACCTTGGATGTGTAAATCCTAAGGAAGCTGATTGAGGATATATTATGGAAGAAATACAGACACCGGAAGGTGGAACACTTATTCCCGTCTCCATTGAGTCGGAGATGAAAAAGTCCTACATCGACTACTCAATGTCCGTCATTGTGAGTCGTGCCCTGCCAGATGTGCGGGATGGACTCAAGCCCGTTCACCGGCGTATTCTCTACGCCATGAACGAGGAGGGCCTGCACTACAATGGCAAAACCCGCAAGTGCGCCACAGTGGTTGGTGACGTGCTGGGACGTTACCATCCCCACGGAGACGCTTCTGTCTACGATGCCTTGGTTCGTTTGGGCCAGCATTTTTCCATCCGCTACATGCCCATCCACAAGCAGGGTAACTTCGGAGGAATAGACGGAAGTCCCGCCGCTGCCTACCGATACACCGAGTCCAAGATGTCCACCATTGCAGAAGAGATGGTGGCCGACATCAAAAAGGACACGGTGGATTTTGTTCCCAACTTTGACGACACCCGCCAGGAGCCTACGGTTCTTCCGGGAAAGTTTCCCTTTCTGCTGACCAATGGTTCCAGTGGAATTGCCGTCGGTATGGCCACCAACATGCCTCCCCACAATCTGCGGGAGGTTTGCTCCGCAATCTGTTCCTACATCGACAATCCTGAGATTTCCATAGATGACCTTTGCGACATTGTGAAGGGGCCGGACTTTCCCACTGGCGGAATCATCTTTGGCAAGCGGGGAATTCGCCAGGCCTACAAGACGGGTAGGGGAAAGGTGCTCATCCGGGGTCGCTTTACCATCGAGGTGGACAAGAAGGGAAAGGAGACCATCGTCTTCACTGAAATTCCCTACCAGGTTCGTACTGATGATTTATGCAAGCGTATCGGCGAGCTGGCCCGGGACAAGGTGATTGAGGGAATCGATTCGGTGAACGATGGTTCTGCGGGGGACGATGTGCGCATTGTCATCGGACTCAAGCGGGGTGCCATTGCCAAGGTGGTGCTGAATCAGCTCTTCTCCAAGACAGCCTTGCAGTCATCCTTCGGCGTCATAAATCTGGCCCTGGTGAAGGGTCGTCCCGAGGTGCTGACCCTCAAGAGTCTGATTCAGTACTTTGTGGAGCATCGCCAGGATGTGGTGACCCGCCGCACTCGCTATGAACTGCGAAAGGCCGAGGAGCGAGCCCATATCCTGCGGGCATTGATTGTTGCCATCGACAACATTGATGAGGTCATCAAGATAATTCGTGGTTCACGGGATACTCAGTCTGCCAAGAACGCCTTGATGGAGCGGTTCGGCTTTGATGATGTGCAGGCTCAGGCTATTGTGGACATGCAGCTGAAGCGACTTACAAGTTTAGAGATTGAGGATTTAAGGAAGGAATTGGAGGAAATAGAAGCTCTCATCCTCCACTTGAAGGACTTGCTGGCCCATCCTGAAAAGATTCTGGCTCTCATCAAGGAGGAGACCCAGGATTTGGCTCACAAATATGGCGATGAGCGCCGTACTGACATTGTGGCCGATGAGGTGGAGCAAATCAATATTGAGGATCTCATCAAGGAAGAGGAGATGGTGGTTCTCATCTCCAACTTGGGCTACATCAAGCGGCTTCCTGTGACGGCCTACAAGACCCAGGGAAAGGGCGGCAAGGGAAGCAACAGTGCCAAGCTGGTGGAGGATGATTTCATCAATCAGATTTTCATCGCCTCCACCCACGACTATGTCATGTTCATTACCAACGAGGGAAAGGGCTACTGGCTGAAGGTGCATGAGATTCCAGAAGCCGGTCGTGCCTCTCGTGGTTCCCATATCAAGGGCTTGCTGACGGTTTCTCCCAATGAGGAGATTACCACTGTTGTAAGCCTCAAGGAATTCAGTGACGAGCAGTATGTCTTTATGGCTACTGCCGGTGGTGTGGTGAAGAAGGTTCAGACCAGCCAGTTCAGCAATGCCAAGACGAGGGGCATCATCGCCATCAAGCTGGACGAGGGAGACAAACTGGTGGCGGCCCTGCTTTCCACCGGCAACGATGACCTTGTGCTGATTTCACGGCAGGGTCAGGCTCTCCGCATGAACGAAACCTCTGTGCGGCCCATGGGTCGTGCTGGCCGTGGTGTCAGTGGATTGCGTCTCTCCCAGGGAGACGAGTTGGCCGCCGCACTCCGCGTGGTGGAAGAGGAGAACATGATGCTGCTGACGGAGAATGGTGCCGGTAAGCGGGTCGGTTTTGATGAGTTTGCTGTCCATGGTCGTGGTACTGGCGGTCAGCGGGTTTATGGTGTTTCAGAAAAGACTGGTGAGATTATTGGTGCCATCAATGTGGCCGATACTGACGAGATTGTCTGTATCACCAGTCAAGGAAAGTCTCTGCGGGTTGCTGCTAATTCTGTGGCAAAGCAGGGAAGAGGTGCTTCTGGTGTAAAGGTGTTCAACATCGATCCACCGGACATCGTCATTGGACTTGATAGGGTTCCCAGTGATGAAAATGAGGATTAATTAAGAATGATGTTTATGAGGGGATGAACTTCATTCTTTTCACATCAGGCTGGGGCGAATACCATTGGTGTCATTGGTATTCGCCCCATTTTTTGTTTCACGTGAAACAATTTTACTATCAATTGAATATTAATCCTAAACAGTCTAGGCTGGAGTATCCACTAAAATAAATTTGTTTAGAATAATTGTTTCACGTGAAACATTCAAAAAAAATAGGGAATCCAGATTGGATTCCCATTGATATTACAGTTTTTTTCTGAAAAGCTTTGAACCACGGGAAGGTGACCATTGTTCCCTGCGTTTAGGAGGCAAGGTGGAAATCTCATCCGGAACAAAGCCCTGCATTTCAAACCAGTCTGCTGTGCGAGTGGTGAGGATGAAGACGCTTTTTGCCTGTTGCTTCTGGGCGCGGTTAAGGAGATTTTCCATCATCTTTGGGCCGATTCCAAGATGGGAGCAGACAGGATCCACTGCCACGGAGGCAATTTCAGCCTGGTAGTCGTTGTAGAGGTGGAGGGCAGCACATCCTTTGATTCCATCGTCCAGCTCATAGACAATGTAGTCGTTGAAGGTGGCTGCGAGGCTCTGTTCTGTCCGTGGTAAAAGAATTCCTTCCTCCACAAAAGGTCGGATAAGATTCAGTATGGCGGGAATATCCTCCACTGTCATTTCCCGAATACGTCCGTAGTCGTTCTTGTAAATCATGGTGCCGCATCCCAGGTTGGAGAAAATCTCACAGGGAAGGGTTCCGTCAATGAGTCCATCCAGAATATGGACACGGGAAACTCCCGATGTACAGGCTTTGATGCCGATACGAATCAGTTGGAGAATCTTTTCTTTCTGGATGGAGAAATCTTCCTGGTGGCTTGAGTTGAGGGAAAGAATCTGGTTAGCCTCGTTTATGTTCAAGGCGGGGATGTCTCCTGATGGGGAGCGGGAGATTTCTGGCGGTATGATGAGGTCTGGTTCTTTCAGCTGACCATTGGGCAGCAGAAAAAAAAGTTTGTCTGCCTGGAGACGCTGGGCAATTTCTGCCGCTAGCTCTACGGAGGAAATGTTGTAGGGTTTTCCGGCCAAGCTCCAACCAATGCAGGGAAAGATGGGAATAAATTGGTCCTCAAGAATGGTACGGATGGCATCAGTCTGAATCTTGTCTATGTCTCCTGCTGCAGAAAAATCTATGCCGTCCAGAATGCCCATGCTGCGGGCACGAACCCAGTTTCCAATGACGGCAGTTTTTCCTTCTCCTGCTAGGCTCGTCATAATGCGGTTGGCCACGTCAAAGGCGGCCATCTTGATGAGGGGCAGGCTTTTCTCATTGGTGAGGCGCACGCCATTCTTCATCCGCCATTCCATTCCTCCTGCGGAAAGCACCTCATCAATTCGCTTTCTGGCACCGGGAATAATCACCACTTGGAGGCCAGCCTCGTGGAGCATGGCAATGTCACGAATATGGCTGGTAAAAAGGGGCTGATCAAGGAGCCTGTTGTCAAGATAGATGACAACGGAGGCTTTCTGGAATTTCTTCATGTACCGAAGTACATCCCGAATATCTTCCGCTTTAGATGCAATTGACTGATTCTGCATGGAGTCATTGTATATAATCAGGATTCTAAATGCAAGAAGCTGAAAACAACGATATTTAATAATAGTAAAGAAATTAAGTATTTATAAAGAAAGGTGAAGTGAGGGAAAATCAGTCTGGTGGTTTCAGTTAAATGGAGAATCTGAAATGAAAACCTGTTTTTGAGATTCTCAAGGTACCTGCCTCTGGAGAAATTCCTTTGTATTCGATGTTGTTTCTTGTGGATAAAATCAAAGAAAGGGTCAGGTTCTTTGTGACGAAGGCAAAAATTCCCTCATAATTTATTTGGAATGTGGAAAGTACTTTTCTGTTTACCGCGGTAATAGGACTAAAGGATATACTCGTTTCAATGAAGAAAATTCTTGTGGGTTGGAAGGTGAATTTTGAGCCGATTACTGCGGAATGGTAAACACGACTGGAGGCTTTTAGCTCCGAATGGATTGAATACAAATCATATTGTGAGAACATATAGCCGGTATAGGGAGCAATAGTAAAGCTATCTCTTAGTGGGATTTTTCTTGCAATGAAGGAGTCAGACTCCAGTGATGTCCGTATTGACTGAAGATAAGGAATAGTGGAGATAGAAAAGTTTTTTGGAAAATTATCCTGCTGGAATCCTATAGAAAGATTTGAATAGATTGTGAAGTATGGCGGAACATCCACTGAAATAACTGCTCCCTTGTACTGGTTGGAGGTGTATATGACCTCTGAAAGTTCTGTAGATAAGTCTGGAAGGAGCGGCGAATTGATAAGGGAGAGCTGCTGGATTCCAGTATGCCAGTTCATATCCCAGACGATGGGAGAAACTTCTATGTGTTCTTGCAGCATTTCCTTCCGGGCGATGATTTCAGCCGCCTTTTCTGGAAAGGTGGGAAGGGAAACAGGTGACGGCTCCTTTGGAAAAGCCACCTGTAACAAGAAGAAAAGTACTGCAAGAAGGACAAACTGTTTTCTCAATAAATTTTGTCTCCCAAAAGTCGTGCCATCAACTCCACGGCCATGCGGGCTGTCTGGCTGCGGACATCGAGAACAGGATTCACCTCCACAAACTCTGCGGAGATGACCATGTCTGTATCTGCCATGTCTTCCATCAGCAGCAGGGCCTCTCTATAGTTTAGTCCACCAGGTAGGGGAATTCCAACACCGGGGGCAAACATGGGGTCTATCACGTCCATGTCAAAGCTGACGTGAACGCAGTCCACCCGTGTCTTGAAGAAGTCGGTGACCTTCTGCAGGATGGTGGCAAAGCCCTGGCGGTCGATGTCGCTCATGGTGTAGGTGGTGACTCCGGCGGCCTTCATCAGCTTGCGTTCCTCCGGGTCGATGTCCCGCAGACCCACGTAGCAGACGTTGGTGGGATCCACCTTTGCAGAACATGAATACAAGTTGGTCAGCTCAGGAAGTCCATAGCCGCAGGAGGCTGCCAGGCACATTCCGTGGATGTTGCCGGAAGGGGAGGTTTCGTGGGTGTTGAAGTCTCCGTGGGCATCCACGTAGAGAATTCCCAGCCTCTTGTTATTCTTCTTGCAGGCTGCAGAAACGCCGGCAATGGAGCCCAGGGCGATGGAATGGTCGCCGCCAAGTATCAGAGGAAATTCCTTCTGGGAAAGGGCAGACTCAGTTTGCCCTGCCAGTACCTGACAGACGGCCACAATCTGGCTCAGGTATTTTGCGTCGCTGCGGCCTGGCGACTCGTATTCTTGGGGATGGATGTCTATGGGAGAGAAGGAAGTGACAATCTGATGGTTCAGGGTTTCCAGCCGTTCCTTCAGGCCGGCCAGGCGGATGGCGGAAGGCCCCATATCGGAGCCGTGTCGGTTTCCTCCGAAATCTAGGGGCATCTCAATGATTCTGATGTTCATAGCCTCCCATTACACCACTATTCAAGATTTGTGTCAAACCAGTCACCAATAAATGGTTTTTATGGTAGAATGGTAACATGACGTACAAGGAAGAATTCATCAGATTTATGAGTGACAGCGGAGTCCTGACCTTCGGGGACTTCACTTTGAAAAGTGGACGGAAGGCTCCCTATTTTATCAACACAGGAAATTACAAGACGGGTGCACACTTGGCTCGGTTGGGCGGCTTCTATGCCGACTGCATTAAGGAGCATGGTCTTGAGGCTGACATCCTCTTTGGGCCTGCCTACAAGGGCATTCCCCTGTCGGTAAGTGCGGCGGTGGCCCTGTTCAACAAATATGGCATCGACCTGGGCTATTGCTTTGACCGCAAGGAGGCCAAGGATCATGGGGAGGGGGGACTCTTTGTGGGGCAGCAGCCTCAGGATGGCAGCCGTGTCATCATCATCGAGGACGTGATGACCAGCGGAAAGGCTCTGCGGGAAGTACTGCCCAAATTGCAGGCTGCCGGGGACGTGAAGGTGACCGCCATGATCATCTCTGTGGACAGGATGGAGAAGGCGTTGGACAGCGAGCTTTCAGCCGTCCAGCAAGCCTACAAGGATTTTGGCATCACCGTCCATTCCATCGTCACCATCAACGATATCATCAAGGCAATTGAGGACGGGGTGATTGAGGGGAAGGAGCATCTGGAGGCGATGCAATCATACCGAGCCCAGTACGGGGTCAACTGAGCGGAGGCACCCCATGGCGTGGATTACGCCCTTTACGCCGTCTCGGCAGAGGGCTGTCACCACAGGGCGGCCAATCATCACCTGGCTTGCTCCCAAGCGGGCTGCCACCTGGAGGTCCCTATAACTGCGAATGCCGCTGTCTACCCACAGCTGTCCGCAGTTTGATTTGAGGGTGGCTCCCTGCTCCAGGAGAAAGTCCGCCGTGCTACCGTGCCGGGTTTCGATGCGGCCGCCGTGGTTTGACACCACCACAATGTCCGGCTTCAATTCGGTCACCAGCTCCACATCCTCCGCTGTGAACACTCCCTTGATGGCAAAGGGGAATGTGGTGGCGGCCTTCAGCTCCCGCAGTTGGGTCGCCGTCTTTTTTTCTAGATTCACCTTGTTCCGCATGGTTATTATATTGTAGGAATCGATATCCACGCCGTAGATTTCCGCCACCTCCTGGCTCCATTCCATCCGCTCCAGAATCCGCTTGTTTTCGTAGGGCTTGATGAAGACGGCGGCTCGTGCCTGAGGAAAAAACTGGGCGGCGGCCTTGGTGGCTGCTATGCCGAACAGCAGCTTTTCGTCGGGACAGCCGTCTCCAATGGAAAGGCCAATGCCTGCAGCACAGGCGGCAATCAGCAGGTCAAAGTAGAAGCTCCGCTCCTCCTGGTAGCCCACATTTTCCACGGCACCAGTCATGGGTGCCAGCCTGACGGTGGGAAGGGGAAGGTTCTGGCTGCTGTCCAAAAGCTGGGCCGCCATCCGCTTCCAGCCAGCTACGTTTGCGATGAAGTTGGTGCTTTCCCAGGGGCCACCCATGCCGGGCATTTCTCCCTTGCAGCCCAGGCCCTCGCAGCTGGAGCAGAAGTGGCACTTGTAGTCTAGTCTCCGAAGCACGTGCCGACCTCCCGTCCTGCAATCAGCAGCTGGTTGTCTAGCTGCACCTTCTTGATTTTTCCTGCGACATCCTCCAATGGCACTCCCACTGCCTGTCCATTCTGTAGCGCCACCATCTTGCCGAATTCACCCCGTGCTAGCATATGGGCCGCCTCGGTACCAAAGAGGGTGGCCAGAGCACGGTCGTAGGGAATAGGTGTGCCGCCCCGCTGGACGTATCCCAGCACTGTCACCCGTGACTCCAGGCCAGTGGCGGCTTCCAGCTCGTGGGCTACCCGATACCCGATGGAATAGGGCATGGCCTGGCGGCTTTTCTTGAAGGTCTTCTTGTCCATGAGGGCCTCCGATTCAGAGAGAGCCCCTTCTGCCACCACTACAATAGAAAATTCCTTGCCTTCATCCCGTCGCTTTTTCAGGTGCTGGGCGATGGCATTGATGTTGTAGGGAATTTCTGGCAGGAGGATAACATCTCCGCCACCGGCAACGCCGGCGTAGAGGCCTAGCCAGCCAGCCTTGTGTCCCATCACTTCCATTATCATGATGCGGTTGTGGCTGTGGGCGGTGGTGTGGATGCGGTCTATGGCCTCGGTGGCGATGGACACAGCCGTGTGGAACCCAAAGGTGACATCGGTGTGCACCAGGTCGTTGTCTATGGTCTTGGGCAGGCCGATGACGTTCAGTCCTTCCTGGGCCAAAAGGCTGCCGGTGGTGTTGGTGCCGTTTCCGCCCAGAACAACTAATGCGTTCAGCCCCCACTTCTGATAGTTTTCCTTGATTCTGTGGATGGGGAGCTTGCCCTCTTCATCTGGCACAGGATTCTTGAAGGGCTTTTCTCGGGAAGTTCCCAGAATAGTTCCTCCTCTGGTGAGGATGCCGGAAAAGTCCTGGGCGGACATTTCCCTGGCGTTTCCCTGAATCAATCCCCGGTAGCCGTTCTGGATACCCACCACTTCCATGCCAAATCGTTCCATGGCGGTGCGGGCTACGCCTCGGATAGCTGTGTTCAGTCCCGGAGCGTCTCCCCCTGATGTGAGTATGCCGAAACGCTTAACCTTGGATTTTTCCATGCAATTCCCCTTGTTAGGAAGATTACAGTAAGTATACCAGATTGATTTTGCTAGCACAAGGCGACTGAAAAACGACTTCGGGGAGGAGGAGAAGGCGCGTCGTTATGACAGTGTTAAGCGTTGTTCGCAATTTCATTTTGAAAAAAGAAGACAGCCCTTTGTGGAGGACTGTCTTCTTTGCTGTTTTGACTCTTCATTTAGAAGGTTTTTTGCGTGATATTAGGAGATTGTCCCTTTCAAAGTGATAGTATTTTTACTGCTGTCCAATTGAAGGGTGTAGGTGTAGGTTGTATATGAACTCATATATTTATAGGTATTTCCTGTCGAGTCCACAAATGAGAGTTTGCTAACATCTTCTTTCGTGATGGTGTAGTCTGTATCAGCGGTGAATACAGCAGTGGAAGAATACGACTTTGTCTCAGCAGGCTCCTTTCCATCGGTGATTTTCAGCTGATCTGTTATGGTCAATTTCCCAGCAATCTTGTTGTTCTTCCAATCAGAGGCATAACTTTTCAGACGGATGTCTGCATTCTTGCCCTGTATGGTGGGGGCTCCAGACAAGATGATGTCTAAACCGGAGATGGCATAAGTTTTATCGGATTTAATTGTTCCCCCGCTGATAGTGGCGGTGCCATCGTTTATGTTGGACTTGATTGCAGCTCCTTCCCTAGAGGAGATGGTTCCTCCATTTACGGTAATAGTATCACCTATTCCCAAAACTATTGCATCTGCATTGGTGGAGGAGATGTTTCCGCCAGTGACGGAAAGAGTCATTTTGCCTCCTGTAGAAGAGTTTTTGTTTATAGCATTAGCTGAGGTTGAGGTGATGGTTCCTCCATTGATGGTGACAGTTCCTCCCAATGAACAGATGGCATAGCTCTTGCTCTCAGTGCCAGTGTTCTCTATGGTTCCTCCGTTGATGGTGAGTTTTCCCTCATTTTTGATAGTCCCGGAACCGGTTATGATTGATTTGCTAAGGGTGATTTTACCTGTGCTTCTGCTGTTCTTGATAGTGAGTGACCCCTGCTCTGCTACCACTAAGAGTGATTCAGACTGATCAGGTGCGGCTTGTATAGTGCATCCATTCAAATCCAAGGTTATGCTCTTTGTGATTGTGAGACCATTTGCCGGTGTGGTACTATCGGCTTTCAGGGTGATGGTGCTACCACTGGGTGCGGAGGCCAATGCAGCATCAAGGGTGGCGTAGCTGGTGGTGGTGCCACTTGTCGTAGTGACAGAAGCCTTTGGCTTGCCCCACTGGGCGTACAGTGTCATGTCTTCTTTTGGGGTGCAGGATTCCTTGTCGGCATACCTTGTGCCGGAACCATCGGCTTTGGTGTTCCAGCCGGAGAATGCAAAACCTTCACGAGTGAAGGTACAGACCGGGAGCGGTTTGGTGCCACTAATGGTGACCTCCTGCATGGTTCCAGCGCCGCCGTTAGAATTGAAAGTGATTGTGTAGGACTTCGATGTGGTGGTGTTACTTGTGCCAGGATCGGACGATCCGTTGTCACAGCCGACTACAAACAGAGAGAATATAATGAGTAATACCCCCCCCCCCATAACTGATAGTAATTTGTTGTTAAGCATAGAATTAACTCCTTTTACCAAAGGGTACTCAATCCTTTGGTTATAATAAATCAGAATTTAATTCTAAATTCTCCTTTTAAATTTGTCAAGGAAAATGTGTTTAGATGTGGCGGTGAAATAATTCGAAAGGGATTTTGTCCCTTATAATAGAGAGGTGAGATACTTGGAAGAAAAGTGATTAGAAATTATGAACAAGGTGAATACTGGGGAATACAGTATTGCAACAGCGGCAGCAAAACTGGGGCGAAGTGAAAAGACAATACGGAGGTACAAAAAAGAACTTCTACAGACCCCCAATGCAACATTGGCCCATAAAAATTTAGGACGGAAGCCTGTGAATAAAACGGATCATGAAAAGATATGGAAGCTGTATCTTGAAAAGTATTATGGCTACAACATTTTATTTTTCTGTGAAAAACTTGAAAAAAACGAAGGGATAAAGATAAGCGAAGGCTTGGTCAGATTCATCTTTAAGGAGCATGATGAATTTTCGGTAAGGGCATGGCACAAAACAAAAAATGAACTGAGGAAAAGGTTGCGCGGGCTCAATAAACTTACAAAGCAACAAAAGGAAGTCTTCATACAGCTTGAGTCAGAACCCTATGTTCGTACAACCCACCCAACACAGCCCCGAAGCAAATATTTTGGAGAGGAACTTCAGATGGATGCAAGCCAGCACGTATGGTTTGGCAGTACAAAAACCCATCTCCATACAGCGATAGATGATGCAACAGGCATGATTGTAGCAGGATGGTTCGACACTCAGGAAACGAGAAATGGATATTATCAAATAACCAAGCAGTTTCTTACAAAATATGGCATTCCTGTAAAGATAAAGACTGACAGGCGCACTGTATTCGAGTATGAAAGGAAAACTCGCAGGGTTATGGCGGAAGACACGATGACACAATATCAGCATGTATGTCAGACTTTGGGGATACAGTTGGAATGCAGCTCAATCCCTCAGTTCAAGTCAAGGGTGGAGCGGAGCTATGGAACATTACAAGGTCGTCTGCCCTTTGAGCTAAAGGAAGCGGGGATAACGACAATTGAACAGGCCAATGAATTCCTCGGGAAATACATTGAGCAGTTCAACTCACAATTTGCAAGTTGCCAGGGTGTACAAAGTTGTTGGGTTGCAGTTACACAGGAACAAATAGACCAGGCTCTTGTAACATTCGCAAAAAGAACTGTAGACATGGGAAATGGAATTAGGCTTGGTGGAAAATATTACGGAACCTTTGACCGTCATGGGAATCAGGTTTTTATAAAGCCTAAAACTAAGGTGACTGTAATTACAATGATGGACCATTCTGTTTATGCAATGCACAATGACACCCTGCTTGCAATGGATATCATTCCCGAAAGGCAGGAAATCTCTGACCAGATAGATTTTGACATGGAAACACCTGCCGTCCAGAAGAAGTTCATTCCTCCCTTCGACAGTATTTGGCGTATTACAAACACGAATTTATTTCGTAAAAAATCATTCATTTTTTAAGGGCTATTATGGACAAATTCGCTTACGAATGACACTATTTCTTTTCTGACAAACGACATAAGCTGTTTTGGTGTGGGCAGAATAGGGGATTCTTTTGCCTTAATCTTAACACAGAGCTGTTTGGATTACTTGGGAAGTACATAAAATTTCTTTAGCCCCCCTTAATCTTTTTTTGTAAATAGTGTAAGATACGGCTTTAGTATGGATACTAAAGCATATATCGTGCTTGCCAATGGGCAGGTCTTTGAGGGGAAGAGTTTCGGTGCGGCCGGCTGCGTTACCGGCGAGGTTGTCTTTACCACAGGGATGACGGGGTATCTTGAGGCCCTGACGGATCCCAGCTACTGTGGACAAATCATCTTGCAGACATTCCCCCTTTCTGGGGATTATGGCGTCATCCGGGAGGATGCGGAGAGCGGCAGGACCCATGCGGTGGGATACATCGTGCGGGAGTGGTGCCGGGAGCCCTCCAACTTCCGGTGCGGCGGTACCATAGACCAGTACCTGAAGGAGCAGGGGGTCATCGGGGTCTATGGGGTGGACACGAGGGCCTTGACCAAGGTGATCCGTGACCAGGGCACCATGAACGGCAGGATCGTTTCCTTCAGCGGAGACCCAGAGCAGGATGCTGAGGCCACCGCCGAGTTCCAGTCCATCATGCACGACCTTATATTGAACCCAAGTCTTGGAAAACATGCCGGAAGGATTCGGCTTCTGGAAGAAATCAAATCACATACAATAGAAAATCCCGTGGCGGCGGTGAGTCGCAGTGCCGCAAGCCTTGAGCAGGACAACAAGACGGTCTTTGACCAGGCTCTGCGGTACGGTGCGGTTCCGGTTGATGCCAACGGCAAGAAGTTCGCCTCCTACGAGGCTGCTGCGGCCAAAGCTGATGGTGCCAGGGTGGTGCTGTGGGACTTTGGCGCCAGGGCCAGCCTTGCCCAGGAGTTGCAGAAGCGGGGCCTGGAGGTTGTTGCCGTGGATGCCACTACCACCTGCCAGCAAATCCTTGACATGAAGCCTGCTGGGGTGGTGCTTTCCACCGGCCCCGGCAATCCCGCCTGCTGCCAGGACATTGTGACGGAGGTGGCCAAGCTGTGCGGCAGCTTCATCCCCGTGCTGGGAATCGGCCTGGGACACCAGCTGCTGGCCCTGTCTCAAGGTGCGGAAATCCGTCGTCTTCCCTACGGCCATCGGGGGGAGAGCAGTCCGGTGAAGGAGCTTTCCAGCGGCCGTGTTTTGATTTCCAGTCAGAACTGCGGTTATACCGTGGTGGCGGATACACTACCGGAGACGGCCTTTGTGACCTTCCAGGGGGTCAACGACAAGACCTGTGAGGGAATCCAGTACCGCAGCTTCCCCGGTTTTTCCGTCCAGTTCTACCCAAAGACTACTGGCGGCCGGCAGGACACGGGCTTTGTGTACGACCGCTTTGTAGATACCGTGGCGGCCATGAACATGACAGCAAAGGCTCAGCAGGAATAAGGGGGAGGGAGATAATATGCCATTGAATCAGAATATTCGCAAGGTTATGGTCATCGGTTCCGGGCCGATTGTCATTGGTCAGGCCGCCGAGTTTGACTATGCGGGAACTCAGGCCTGCAAGGCATTGAAGGAGCAGGGATTGGAGGTGGTGCTGGTGAACTCCAATCCCGCCACCCTGATGACGGACAGCAACATGGCCGATGCCATCTACATCGAGCCCCTCAATACAGAAACCATCAAGCGCATCATCGAGAAGGAAAAGCCCGACAGTCTCCTTTCCACACTGGGGGGGCAGACTGGTCTGACCCTTTCCATGCAGCTGGCCAAGGAAGGCTTTTTGGCCCAGCATGGGGTGAAGCTTCTGGGTGCGCGGCCCCAGACCATCGACCGAGCAGAAGACCGCCAGATGTTCAAGGACACTATGGAGGCCATCGGTGAGCCCTGCATTCCTTCCACTGTGGTGACGGATCTCCATTCAGCCTTGGAATTTGCCGAGGAGATTGGGTATCCGGTCATTGTGCGCCCCGCCTTTACACTGGGAGGCACTGGGGGCGGCATTGCTGCCAATCAGGAGGAACTGCGGGAAATCGGTCAGAACGGCCTGCATCGTTCCCCCATCCATCAGATTCTGGTGGAAAAGTGCATCTCTGGCTGGAAGGAAATCGAGTTCGAGGTGATTCGTGACAGCGCCGGAAATGCCATCACCGTCTGCTCCATGGAGAACTTCGACCCGGTGGGAGTCCATACTGGCGACAGCATTGTGGTGGCCCCTGCCGTCACCCTTTCCGACAAGGAATACCAGATGCTGCGGTCCGCCGCCTTGAACATTGTCTCCGCCCTGGAGGTGGAGGGCGGCTGCAACTGCCAGTTCGCCCTGCATCCCACCAGCTTTGAGTACGCCGTCATTGAGGTGAATCCCCGTGTCTCCCGTTCTTCTGCCCTGGCCTCCAAGGCCACCGGCTATCCCATCGCCAAGGTGGCATCCCTCATCGCCATCGGCTTCACTCTAGACGAGATTCCCAATGCCGTCACCAAGACAACCATGGCCTGCTTTGAGCCTGCCATCGACTACGTGGTGGTGAAGTTCCCCAAGTGGCCCTTCGATAAGTTCGTCTATGCAAAGCGCACGCTGGGCACCCAGATGAAGGCCACCGGTGAGGTCATGTCCATCGGCGTGTCCTTTGAGCAGGCCCTGATGAAGGCGGTGCGTGGGGCGGAGATTTCCCTTTCCACCTGCCGTCTGCCGGCCTTCCGGGAGGAGAGCGACGAGGCCATTGTCCGCCGGGTAGGGGAGTGTACCGACCAGCGGCTGTTTGCCATCTACGAGGCCATGAGCCGTGGCATCCTTTCCGTGGAGAAGATTCACGAGATTACCATGATTGACCAGTGGTTCCTGAACAAGCTGCAGTATCTGGTGGACGCCGAAAAGGCCATGTTCGACATCAAGGTGTCGGGTAGGGAGCTTTCCCCTGAATTCTATCTGGAGCTGAAGAATCTAGGCTATCCCGACAGTGTGATTGAGTCCATGACGGGAGTCCGGGTGCCGGGAGCAGGCGGAGTGCTGGCTCAGGCGGAGGAGGCGGAGCGTCTGCGGAAGGAGGGGAAACTGGCCCACCTCCCTGCCTCCTACAAGATGGTGGACACCTGCGCCGGCGAGTTCCAGGCTCAGACCCCCTATTTTTATGGCGGTTATCACAAAACCAACGAGGCCCAGGAATTCCTTGCGACCCAGGACTCCCAGAACTACGTCATGGGACGGCAGTCCAAGGGACGGATTCTAGTCCTTGGTTCCGGCCCTATTCGCATTGGCCAGGGAATTGAATTCGACTACGCCTCCGTCCAGTGCGTGTGGGCCTTGAAGAAGCTGGGCTATGAGGTGGCCATCGTCAACAACAACCCGGAGACCGTCTCCACGGACTTTGACACTGCCGACCGGCTGTACTTTGAGCCCCTGACTCCAGAGGACGTGATGAGCATCATCCGTACCGAGCGGCCCCTAGGGGTGGTGGTGGCATTCGGCGGACAGACTGCCATCAAGCTGACCAAGTTCCTGCACAACCAGGGAATCCAGATTTTGGGAACCAGCGCCGACTCCATCGACATGGCGGAGGATCGGGAGCGGTTCGACGCATTGCTGGAGCGGCTGGACATCAAGCGGCCAAAGGGTTTCTCCGTGCTGACTATGGAGGAGGCTTTGGAGGCGGCGGAAAGGCTGAGCTATCCGGTACTGCTGCGTCCCTCCTACGTGTTGGGTGGCCAGAACATGATCATCGCCTTTACCGAGGACGACATCCGTGAGTACATGAAAATCATCCTCTCCCAGAACATCGAGAACCCGGTGCTCATCGACAAGTACCTGATGGGAATCGAGCTGGAGGTGGATGCCATCTGCGACGGCGAGGACATCCTGATTCCCGGCATCATGGAGCACATCGAGCGGACGGGAATCCATTCCGGTGACAGCATCGCCGTGTATCCTGCCTGGAACGTCAACGACATCATGACGGAGAAAATCATCAGCCAGTCCAGGGAGCTGGCCTTGGCCTTGGGGACCAAGGGACTGGTGAACATCCAGTATCTGGTGTATGACAACGAGCTGTACATCATCGAGGTGAACCCCCGCTCCAGCCGCACCATTCCCTACATCAGCAAGGTGACTGGCGTTCCCATGGTGGAGCTGGCGGTGCGGGCCATGCTGGGTGAGCGGCTCCATGACATGGGCTACGGCACTGGCTTGTATCGCATTCCGCCCTACGTGGCGGTGAAGGTGCCGGTGTTCAGCTTTGAGAAGCTGATCGACGTGGACACCCACCTTGGCCCGGAGATGAAGTCCACCGGCGAGGTGCTGGGCTTGGCCCGTACCTTGGACGAGGCCCTGTACAAAGGGCTGGTGGCGGCGGGCTACCGCATGAAGAAGAAGGGGGGCGTGCTCCTCACCGTGCGCAAGAGCGACCAGTTCGAGATTGTGGACACCGCCCGCCGGTTCTACGACCTGGGCTTCAAGCTCTATGCCACCGAGGGAACGGCCAAGGTTATCAACGGCTTTGGCATGGAGGTGGAGGTGGTGAACAAGATTCACGAGAATCATGAGAACAATATCCTGACCCTGCTGGACACTGGCAAGATAGACTACGTGATTTCAACCTCCGCCAAGGGACGCATTCCCACCTACGACAGCGTGAAGCTGCGGCGAAAGACGGTGGAGAGGGACATTCCCTGCCTCACCTCCATCGACACGGCCAACGCCATCGCCAGCAGTCTTCAGAGCCGCTATTCCACCGAAAGCCTGGAGCTGGTGGACATAAACCGGATGGACGAGCAGAAGATTCGGCTCCAGTTCGCCAAGATGCAGAGTGCCGGCAACGACTTCATCGTGTTCAACGCCATGAACCAGCAGATTATCAATCCGGCTGGATTGAGCGTGCGGCTCTGCGATCGGCGGAAGGGCATTGGCGCCGACTCCCTGGTGCTGATTACCCGCTCGGAGGTGGCGGACGCGGGGATGCGGTTCTTCAATCAGGACGGCTCCGAGGGCATGATGGGTGGAAACGCCATCTGCTGCGTGGCCAAGTACTTGTATGACAACAACATCGGTGGTCTCCAGGAGCGATGCGCCGCCACACCGGACCATACTGCCGAGATTGCCGTGGAGACGGCGGCGGGTGTGAAGCGGCTTTTGGCCTACACCCAGAGCGGCAAGGTTTCTTCTGTGCAGGTGGACATGGGCGCTCCTGAGTTTGAGCCTTCGTCCCTGCCCGCATTGGTGGAGGCGGGGCCAGTGGTGGGCACCCCTGATGGCGTCAAGATTATCGGCGGGGACGGAGAGCTGCCCGACAGCTCCGCCACTGAATGGAACGTGGTGAGCGGCCGCCTTCCCTGCAGGGCTGCGGTGAACGTGCCCCTGGAGGTGGACGGGCAGGAGTACACGGGAACCATGGTTTCTGTGGGAACGCCCCACTGTGTTGTGTTCAGCAGCTTTGTGGACAAGATTGACGTGGCGGCCATCGGTCCCCTGTTCGAGAACCACCAGCTGTTCCCCAGGCGGGTGAACACGGAGTTCGTGCGGATTGTGGGACGGAACCGGCTGAAGATGCGGGTGTGGGAGCGGGGTAATGGCGAGACTCCCGCCTGCGGAACTGGTGCCTGTGCCGCCGCCATTGCCGCCGTGCTGAACGGCTTCTGTCCCATTGGGCAGGACATAACCGTGAAGGTGCGGGGCGGCGAGCTGATTGTCCGCTACACCGGCTCCACCGTGTACATGACCGGCGAGGCTCGGTTGGCCTACACTGGTGAGATAGAGATTTAAGTCTTTGTATCAAAAGAAGCCACGGCTTGTCCGTGGCTTCTTTTGATTCGACCTTTTTGGTATACTAAAAAGTGTAAAAGGATATAAAAGGGAGTCTCCATGGAAATGATTATACAATTGGCCTTGCTGGCCTTGGGATTTGTGCTGCTGGTGAAGGGTGCCGATTGGTTTGTGGACGGCGCGGCAAGCATTGCGGCAAAATTGGGGATTCCCCAGCTGGTCATCGGGCTTACCATTGTGGCCATGGGAACCAGCTCACCAGAGGCGGCGGTAAGTCTCACTGCCGCATTCCACGGCAATGCAGACATTACCATTGGCAATGTCGTGGGCAGCAATATCCTGAACATTTTAATTATTCTGGGTC
>CAMGSV010000016.1 GCA_946061495.1 uncultured Spirochaetales bacterium
CCTCGTGGCTGCCACCGGCACTGCGGCTTCCGTCGCTCACCTCCACATACCATGCACTTACAAAAAATGGCGTTACTGATGTCTTTATGGATATAGCCATTGGATTTGAGACATCTTTTCCTGGAAATAAATTTTGGTAAATACTCTTGCTTTCTTTTTTTGTAATGATGTATTTGGAAAGGATGAACTGATTATAGGTAATGCCAAAAGTGGGATTATCAGTACCACCAGGAATTATTTCTTGGGCAAATACTCTTGCTTCAATTTTTGTAGTTCCATTAGCGGTAGTAGTGTATATGTTGTAAAATCCATTGACCTTTCCTTGTTGCAATTCGTTCTCATAACACACAAAAATCGGTTCTGCCACCTTTGCGGTGGCAAGCTCCGGCACCTCCTCGTAGATGGGGTGTGCGGGGTCAAGGTAGCCCTGCTGCACCGCATACTCCGCCGCACGGATCATCACCTCCTGTTCCGACAGCAAGTGCGGGGCGGGACGCTCGGCGGAAAGCTGGGCTCCCTCCACCATGTAGGGCTGGATGTGGGAAAGCTTTTCCTCCACGGAAAGCGCCTCCCACCAGGCAAGCAATTTCCCTCCGGCTGCCCCGCCCGGCTGACCAGAACGGCAGCCAACGGCAAGCACCACCGATGCCACCACCACCAGAAACCCCATCCCGAACCTACGCCGCATCCCGCCCGCCTCCTAGAACTCCACCGGGGTGATCTTCACCGGCTCTGTGGGCCCCACTGCTGGCTCCGGCTCCCCGGCTGCAGCTCGTGCCTTGGCTGCGGCAAGCTTTTCGTGCAGGTGCAGCGGCTCGTCTATGCGGGCAATGCGGGTTCCCCAGGCAGGGGCACCATGGCTCAGGGCTGCACGGGGATTGGCGGAGATGTTCAGACCCGGCGGTGGACTGAACACCGAGGCGCACAGCAGGTACTCGGCGGCAGACTCCCCGGCACTCCGTCCCGCCTCACTGACGGTGGTGTACCAGAAGATGTAGCTGTTGCTGTATTTTACCCCCTCCAAATCCCATATCCGCACGGCTATTGGCTCTGCCACCTGCTGGTGGGGGAATGCCTCACGGAAGGTAGCCACCGCCTCCTTTTTAGTGATGAGGTGGTGTGGAGTTCCCACAGTTAAAAGGCTTATACCATGTAATGCTTTACTCTCACTTTCTAAAACCTGCTCTGCATCAACTATCGTTGATGCAAGGCTAATGCCATTGTCATCCACCACATATACCTCATACATTCCTGCGGTTACGCCCTGCCTTAAGAGGTTTGCATTGTATGTAAAAATCGGTTCTGCCACCTTTGCGGTGGCAAGCTCCGGTACTTCTTGATAGATACGATGTGCTGGGTCAAGGTATCCTTCCCTAGCCATGGCCTGTGCCGCACGGATCATCACCTCCTGCTCTGACAGCAGATGCGGGGCGGGGCGCTCGGCGGAAAGCTGGGCATCTGGAACCATATATGACTGTATCAGCTCCACTGTCTCATTGTAGACCTTCTCCTCCTTTGCCGCCAGCCGCTCCGTATGGCAGCCGGAATAAACAAGCAGAGAGACAGATAAAATAAAAATAAATCCTTTCATTTTCTCCTCCTAGTGTATGGTCATGATATAGCATGGTTTGTCGATATATGGTGGATATGTCCTAGCATACTCGTAGAGCCAAAAAGTATCATTAGAACTAGTCAGGGTCATCATCCATTGGTATTTTTCTTCGTCGTATTCTTTATCATTAAATTCATGCCAAGGATCATAGACGTAAAATTTCCTCACACCATCTATATTTGATATTCCGTAGACAACATTGTAATGCAAAGTTACTGGTTGAGAGGATGAATTCCATTGTGATTGCATTACTCTTATCTTGGAAGAGTCAATCAGCGTCACCACCGGTTTCTTGTAGGTCTCTATGTGGTTCCAGATGATGTCCATCACCTCATCCGCCTCCACCGGACGCATATCACAGGCCACCACATTGTCTTGATTTCTGATGGCGTAGCCGGAGAAGTCATTCAGGGTGTAGATGTGCTGCAAGAGGTTCTTCGTGTCCTCGTAATTCTGGTCATCATAGTGTCTGCCTATATGAAGCAGGCCATTGTACGTGACATCAAGATTCTGGCTGTACACCAACCGTGCGTTGGTGGGCAACAGATTGTCCCAGGCACGCAGCTCATTGTTGTTGTATGCCACATCCCTCACGCTCCAGTAGTCCAATGCCCGTGAATGCTCGGATGGCCAGTGCTCCCCCATGGCACGCACCATCATGGCACTGCAAGGCCGCAGTAGGAGTCGGAGCGTGTCAGTGCCTCGGCTCCCACTCCAGCATAGTAGGTATCGATGTTCTGCTGCACGTATGGCACATTCTGCAGCTCGATGTTCACAGTGTCGGTCCGAGCCCCTCCGCTACCAATCTTTCCTCCGCCGCCTCCACCAAGTGCCCACGCCGTTGCCACTCCAAACAGCAGCAGCAGGCAAACCGCCCGCCACAATTTTCCTCTCATATCAGTTGTCCTCCTCTTGCAGCCATCAGGTTTGCCGCATAAGTCCATAGTACGGTCAGATTCCCCGCAAGTCAAGGAAAATACAGAGTTGTTTATTTATAGATAAAAGAGATGGGGATATATTCCGTCAGCCCAGCTGCCAATTGGTAGTTCCAAATCCTACGTGGCAGCGGGAACCATCGGCTTCTTCATCATTCCTCTAATCATTGAAGAGTCTGCCAAGCAACTTGTATACTTGACTTGCATCCCACCCTGTGATTTAATCGAAGGTATGAATGCAGCCCAAGAAAAAGAGATTTTCCATGTGATTTCCCAGTTCGCCATCTACGGTGACCTTGTTTCCTGCAAGCCCCTGGGGAATGGACACATTAACAGCACCTTCCGCTCCACCTTCAATCAGGGCGGCACAAGCGTCCGCTACACCCACCAGCGCATCAACAAGGAGGTGTTCAAGCAGCCGGACCAGGTGGTGGCCAACATTGCCGCCGTCACGGATTTCCTGCGGGAGTCATACCGCCGAGAGGGGCTGGAGGACATCTCCCGCCGTACCCTCACCCTGGTCCCCTGCAAGGACGGCAAGCTCTTTTATCTTGATCCTGCCGGCAACTACTGGCGCACCTATCTCTTTGTGGAGAATGTCACCACCTACGAGATTCTTGACAGCACCTCCCTGGCAGAGCAGCTGGGCCGCACCGTGGGCGAATTCCAGAACAGACTTGCCAGCTACAAGGGTCCCCGCCTCCACGACACCATCCCCCGCTTCCACGACATGCACCTGCGCTACCAGCAGCTGGACCAGGCTATCGCCAGCGACCCTAAGGGACGAGTGGCCTCCGTCCAAGCCGAGCTGGCATTCCTCATGCAGAACCGCCAGCGAGGCATGGTTCTCAGTGATGGCCTTGCTTCCGGCCAGCTGCGGGAGGGCATCACCCACAACGACACCAAGCTCAACAACATCCTCTTTGACCAGGAAACAGGAGCTGCCCTCTGCGTCATCGACCTGGACACGGTGATGCCCGGCACCGTCCTCTTTGACACTGGGGACATGATTCGAACCGCCACCAACACCGCCGCCGAGGACGAGCGGGACCTGTCCAAGGTCACCTTCAACTTCAATGTGTTCCGTGCCCTCATCAGCGGCTACTATTCCCAGGCCGGCACTTTCCTCACGAATTATGAGACAAAGCTGCTACCGGAATCAGGCCGAGCCATCACCCAAATCATGGCGGTCCGTATGCTCACCGACTACATCAACGGCGACGTGTACTACCACATCGACTATCCCGACCACAACCTGGTGCGGGCCAGAACACAGATTGCCCTGATGAAGTCCATGGACAGCCAGTGGGATCTGATTACCGCCTTCATCCATGACCTCCAAGCGAATTAAGAAGACATAGGTCGGTCACCTCCAAGCGAATTAAGAAGACACAGGTCGGTCACCTCCAAGCAAATTAAGAGGGCAAGGGTCGGTCACTGTCAGCAGACCAGCATAAAACGGTGGCCGTCCGACCAATCAAGAGTCCGTCAGGTTCCGCACCCACCGCTCCTTCTTCAGACCGATGGCACAGCCAGTTATCTTCGCCGCATCCGTCAGCTTGATGATGCCGTAGAGTGCCACCGGCCCCAAGGAGGTAAGCTTGGTCAGCAGAACCATGCCAGGAATCACCATGAAGGTATTCACCACCAAATCTACCATGGCTCCCAGCATGGCATCGCCACCAGTTCTGGAAATGGCAAACTGGGCATTGATAAAGGCCCAGGTGGGCATGTAGGCTGCGTTCAGTAGCACCAGGCCCCGTGTCACTGACTGGGCCGATGGGCTCAAATTGCCAAAAACCAGCGGCACCACAAAGACGGTCAAACACCCCATCGCCGTGCCACATAGACCGAAAACCAGAGAGCCGGACAGGAGCCAGTTCTTCTGTCGGCGGGCCTCATCAAGCTTGTTTGCCCCCAACGTGCCCCCCAGAATCACCCCGGTGGCCGTTCCAATTCCGTTGAAGCACACAAAGAACAGGTTGGCAATGGCAAACCCCGCCGCCATGCCAGACACCACCTCCGCACCGCCACGGCTGTTGTACAGGGCTGTAGTCACCGTCTCGGAGATGACCCACGACATTTCAGAAATGAGAATCAGCCCCGACTTCCGCAATATGGTCAGGAAAAGTCCCCATTTCACCCGGAACACCTCCACTATATGGAACACAAAGGGGGCCGCCTGTTCTTCAGATACAACAGGAAAATGGTCATCTCCACCACACGGGCCATCACGGTGGCAATGGCGGCCCCCGTAGTCTCCAGCTGGGGAGCACCTAGGTTGCCGTAAATCAGCACCCAGTTGAAGAAGGTGTTGACACCGGTGGCGGTAACAGAAATCAGCAGCGGCGGACGCACCCGGCCAATCTCCCGCAGGGAGGTTCCGATGCAGGTAGCAATCACCGCAGGAATCCAGGAGGGGGCAAGAAACCGCATATATCGTATCCCCTCCTCCACAATCTCCTGGCTGGCAGTGTTTCCGTGAACCATCAAGGAAAGGAAGGGACGGGAAAAGAACAGGCAGAGACAGGTGTAGATGGTCCCCGCCACCAAAGTGATAATCAACTTGAATTTGAATGCCTGCTGCATTCCCTCGTCGTTCTTGGCTCCATTGTACTGGGACATGAATATTCCGCCGGAAATACACAAGGCATTCACAAACACCAGAAAGATGAAGTTGACCTGGCCAGCGATGTTCACCCCAGACATCTTCACGTCTCCCAAACCAGCCACCATAAAGTTGTCCATGAGGGAAACCATATTTTGAATCAAAAGCTGCCCCATCACTGGCAGTGCAATCAGCAAGGCCCGCTTGTAGAAATGGGCAGGTCCGAACAAGGTTTTTCTTTGTTGCGAAACAAACTGGGAACTCATGCACACAAAAAATCACTTTGCGGGGAAATAGTCAAGCACCCCTCCACTTTAAGCGAACTTAAATTATAATATAGAAGGAAATCTCAAAAAACACTATTCTTAGAATTCCTGTTTTCGTGATGCTTTTTTATCGATATTTTATAAAAGAAAAAGCATTTGAAATGGATAAAATCCATTTTTCATCTTATAATGTGTAAAATGGACTATACACAAAATATTCTCGAATATTATGATGAGCTCTTCCCGGTCTCATCTGAGCAAAAATTATTTTACGATGAGATTCTGAAGTCTTTCCCCATTGAACCAAAAGTATTGAGCATCGGATGTGGCACCGGTGTCTTTGAGCACCATCTTTCCCGCCACAATTGCAATGTCACCGGCATTGACCATATTCCAGGATTGCTGGAGTCTGCCGCCAGACGCCACCGCAAACCGGGCTGTTCCATCAGGTTCTTCCACATGACCATTACCGAAATGGCACACTATCTGGGAAAGGGCTTTTACAATGTCGTTTCCTGCATCAACAACAGGCTTTCCCCCATCCCCAACGCCGTCCAAATGGAACAGTTCTTCCGTGACTGCAGAAACCTGCTGAGCCCCAATGGTTATTTCATCCTGCAAGTCCCCAACTACCCTTACTTTACCTGCCAGTCAGTGGCAATGCTTCCCGTTTCGGAGAGCATCCGCTCAAAGCTATACACAAAGCTCATCACCGACGACAACGGCACACGGATGCTGCGGCAGGTTGAAACCAGCAGTGGACGGCTCGTGACCGTCGTCAACAACGAGCAAGTCTATCCGCTGGCTTCCCAAGACATTGAGGAACTGGCACTGGAGACGGGATTCAAGTCAACTGAATTCTACAGCAACTTTTCAAAGGCCCCCTTCATTCCTGAATCCAGTCCCAACATCATCTGTGTCATGCAAGCATAACGTCATGCTCGCATGACATCACCCAAGCTGTAGTCCTGCCCTCTCACAGCGGGACTATGACTTGATTTTCCAGCGGCCGTCCTGCTGGACAAAGTGTGATGCCTCCAGCTCGATGATGCGGCCGTCCTCCCCGGAAATCTTCACACTGGTGGTAATGGGATTCACCTCAATCACCTTGAAATTCACCCCATCATAGAGGAACCGCAGTCCCTCGGAGGGCATCTTCTTGCGGGCCTCTGCATACCAGTCATATTCGTAGGAAAGACAGCACAACAGGCGGCCGCACTGGCCGGAAATCTTCATGGAATTGAGGGAAAGGTTCTGTTCCTTGGCCATGCGGATGGAGACCGGCTTCAGCTTGTCCGAGACGGAATGGCAGCAATAGGGCCGCCCGCAGATTCCCAGGCCACCGGTAATCCGTGGCTCGTCCCGCACACCAATTTGCCGCAGCTCAATGCGCATCTTGAACACGGAAACCAAATCCTTCACCAGCTCCCGGAAATCCACCCGCTTGTCAGCACTAAAGAAGAACAGCACCTTCTGCTCCTCCAGCAGGTAATGCACCGCAATGAGCTTCATCTCCAGCTTGTGGTTGGCGGCCTTCTCCTGAAAAACCTTGAAGGCGTCACCTTCCTTTTCCTTCAGGCTGGCAGCCTTCTCCATATCAGCTTCGTCTGCCTTGCGATCAATGGCAATGATATCAGCGGGCTTGATGCCCACCGGACGTGATACCGGCCCCATCACCCGGGCATAATCCTTGCCGTACTTGGTGGGAATGATGACATAATCCCCGCCCCGCAGCACCATCCCCTCAGGAGCTGTAGCATACACACCCTCACAGGAATATTCCAGCTTCAGACGGAACAAATTCGTAGGATACACAAATCCCTGGGGAGCCGAATCATCACCATTCCGCCCCTCCTGACTATCCTGATCCTCCAGGGCGGAAAGATCATCCTCGCTCATCCTATCTATATCGCTCTCAAAATAATCGCTCATGAAAACCTACCTATGTCAACAAGTCTACCAGTATGCCATTGATCTCATCAATGCGTACGAGAATCTGCATAGTCTCCAAATGATTTGACAAAATATCTGCAGCCAACGAATCTATCTTTTCATCCACAACCTGTATCAGATAAAATTTTTCCGTTTTGAATCTTTTGCTGGGCCGTCGTCGAATATTCATCTTTACCTCGTAATTGGTGTGAACAATGAACCGAATCAAGTCCCCAATCGCCTTGCGGTAGGCCTTGAAAGACTCCATGCTAAAGTCGTTCTTCGCCACATCGGAAGCCATGTCCGCCTGGTCCTTGAGATACACCAAGGCATCCTCAAATTCCATGCCAGCGATCTCTGGAGGCAACCCAGCAGAAATCATCTTGTGCTCCGCCGTCTTTTGCTCCACCAGCGAGGCAAACCGAGTTTTCTTTCCCTGGGCTTTTTCCGTCCGCTCGCTACGGGCACCAGCATTGGCGGCCGCACCAGCAGTTCCTATTGAAGAAAGATGGAGGGATGACTGCAGGGAATCAATCTGCGCCATTATCCTCATCTCCAGCAGCAGAATTCAGCAATGACGAGGAGCTGGCAATGGCAGCCCTATCCAGGGACTTCCTTCTGGCCTCCTGATAGTCTTCTTCATTCGCCAGGGAAATACAATGCCCATGAAAAAGCCCCCCGTCCTCCAGCTTCAGCTTCTTTGTGGAAAGGTCACCGATAACAGTGGCCGTCTCAAACAACTGGATGGAATCAGGAGCCGTCACGTTCCCCTCCACCACCCCACCGATAATGGCGGACTTTGCAGTAATATTCCCTCTGACCCGAGCATCTTCACTGACAATCACCTTGCCAGTGGCCTCCAAGTCACCGTCCAAGTCACCATGAACAGTAACGAACCCCGCAATTTTTACATTACCAGATACAGCCGAACCGGCACCGATGAAGGTATTTATAGAAATATCATCGCTGTGAAAAGCCATGCTTACTCCTAGGGGAACCGGATAGTCCGGCAGGATTGAATTGAATCGCTCTTATTTCTGCTTTACGTTGACATATTTTGCAGGATCCACAACGTCGGAACCGATATGCACCTCGTAGTGCAGGTGGGGTCCTGTGGTGATACCAGTGTTACCCACCGTTCCAATCACCTGGCCCTGCTCAACATACTCACCCTTCTTCACCCGAAAGGAATTTAGGTGGGCATACCGTGTGTAGATTCCATGCTTATGCTTTACAATGACATAATTGCCAAAGCTGGTATCAAAGGCAACGGTTACTACCTGCCCGTCAGCGGTGCTCACCACAGGGTCACCAGAACGCCAGGTAGAGAAGTCCAGCCCCTTGTGGATGTACCACTGGCCGGTAATGGGGTGCTTGTTCTGGCCAAACTCCATGGAAATGTGCCCCACACCATTCTTCAGCGGCCAGATGCTGGGAATCTCCGAGAACAAGGTTCCCTGGGACTCCAGCATCTTTCCAATCTGTTCGATGGGCTGGATGGCACCCTCCAAATAGGAAATCAGCTGCTGGATGTCAGCAGTTTCCCGAGCAGTTCCGGAAACAAGGTCGTTTGTATTGAACAATGATGACAAGTCGCTGCTTTGCATGGAGGCGCGATTGGACTGGTTTGACTGGTTGATTCCCAACAGGGACAGGGACTGGGACAAGGATGACTGGAACCGCTTGGCTGTCTGCATCAAGTCGCTGTTCTGGTCTCGCAGCTCGTCCAAGCTGGCCAAGGTCTTTCTGTTCTCATCCTGCAGACGGGAAATCTCCATGCTGGAGCCCACAGTCTTCTTGTTGAAGTAAAAAAAGGAGGCTCCCATACCCACCACAAGGATGATGCCGAACACAAGGGCGAACACATTTGTCTGGAAGCTCAGGGGCTTTGCCTGGGAATGGGGCACCAGCATCACGGTCAGCTTTCTATCAAAAACCTTGAACACAGACGCAAAGAACTGCCCCATCAGGGAGAATCCCCTTCCGAAAAATCTTCCTACAGAAAATACGGCATTTTTTTCTATCTTCTTGTATCGCCTTGTACGAGCCAATTCTCTATCTCCATAATAGTGAAATCATTCTATCATAGTGTAAAACCACTGTCAAATGGCAGACCTGCTCTACACAGGGAGCCCGTCAGAAACAGACAACTCCCTATTCCTTTTCGACATAGACCACCAATTACTTGAATTTATTTGCTATGTATAAAAATATCCACTGAATTCAGACCACCTGCCCACGCCCCATCTATTTACTTGACGGCTGATAATTCCTATGCTATTCTTATTTCAGATAGGAAAGTCTGCCTGAAATTTCACAGCGGATTTTTTAACACCTTTTCGGGAGCAGCTACCCCATCGCTCCTATTATATTTTTTTGGAAGAAAGCCATGCAGTTTTTTGATACTCATGCCCACATCGGGCTTACCTATGATGATCCTATTGAACAATTGCGCGTCGTTCAGGAAGCACGACTGGCACGGGTTACCCGTATCGTCAGCATTTGCAACAGCCTCCATGACTTCGCCACTGTATATGACACCCTAAAAACAGTGTCCGGTGTCTATCACGCAGTAGGTGTCGCCCCCTCCGAAGTTAATTCCCCCGGCCGTGACTGGGAGCAGGTGATCGAAAACTCACTGAAGCTGCCCAACGTAGTGGCCCTGGGAGAGACCGGCCTTGACTACTACCGAAAATTTGGCGACAAGCGCTCCCAGATAGAGCTGTTCATCACCCAGCTGGACATTGCCAACAAGATGGATGTACCCGTCATCATCCACAATCGGGATGCCGGCAAGGACGTGCTGAACATTCTGGCGGAGCGCTGTCCCTCGGCGGGAGCCGTCCTCCACTGCTACTCAGAGAATGCGGCCTACGCACGGAAGGCACTGGACTACAACATTTACTTTTCCTTTGCAGGCAACCTGACCTACCGGAACGCCCGCAATCTCCACGAGACAGTACTGAGCCTCCCCTTGGACCGCATCATGATAGAGTCCGAGGCCCCCTTTATGGTGCCTGCAGAGTACCGAGGCAAGCGAAACATGCCGGCATACATTTCCTCCACCGCCCGATTCCTGGCAGAAATGCTGGAAATGGATCTGGAGGAGCTGAGCCAGCAACTATGGAAGAACAGCTGCAGGTTCTTCCGACTGCCGGAATAGTCTCATGCTGTACCATCCCGTCTCCATCGGTGGTCTCACCATCCCAGGCAACCTCTTCCTAGCTCCTGTGGCCGGCTACTCTGACCGTGCCTTCCGATCGGTGTGTCGTGAGGGCGGCGCCAACTTTGCCTACACGGAAATGGTCTCGGCAGAAGCCCTAGTCCGTGGTTCCGGCAAAACCCGCCAGCTGATGGTGCGGGCCAGCAACGAGGAGCTCTATGCCGTCCAGCTTTTCGGCGGCACACCGGAGGTGATGGGCCAGGCAGTGGAGCAGGTCCTCTCTCAGGATGACCGGGAGGTAGTCCCGGAGCTCATAGACATCAACGCAGGCTGCCCAGTGCCAAAAATTACCAAGACGGGGGCAGGCTCCTCCCTCACCCGCAATCCTGAGCAGCTCCACAAGGTGGTGGCCGCCGCCGTCAAGGCCAGCTCCAGCCTGGGAGACAGGGCCGTTCCCGTCACCATCAAAATTCGTTCCGGCTGGGACGCCCAGACCATCACCTGGAAGGAGGCGGCACTGGCGGCACTAGAAGCAGGAGCGGCGGCCCTCACCATCCACGCCAGAACCCGCGCCCAAGGCTACGAAGGCACGGCGGACTGGAGCATTCTGGCACAGCTGGTAGAGCTGGTACGAGAAAAAAGTAATGGTACGGTACCAGTCTTTGGCAGCGGCGACATCTTCTCTCCGGAAGATGCCCACCGGATGCTGGTGGAAACGGGGTGCCAGGGTGTGATGTTTGCCCGGGGCGCCATGGGAAACCCCTTCATCTTTATTCAGACACGGCAACTGTTGGAGTCAGGCTCCTACGAGGAAATCGAACCAAGCCGCCGCATCAGAGCCGGCATACACGAGCTGCAGTGCCTCATCCAGGATGCCGGTGAAGAGGCCGCCTGCCGTCAGATGCGGAAACGGTTTTGCGCCTACTCCAAGGGCGTCCCCGGAGGCAGCCGACTGCGGGCCTCAATAGTGGCCGCCTCCACAGAAGCAGACTACATTTCCCTATTTCAAGGGGAAGGTTTGTTATAAACCCTTGAAAAAGCCGTAAAGTCACTGTAATATGAAGAAGTATGAATTTCTTTAAATTTTTTACTTCTATCTTCGACTCTCTATTCAAGTCTTCATCTGAGGATGGCAAGATAAAAAGCGAACTCAAACGGATAGAAAACGAGCTGAAGCTTCATGTCCCCGCCGTCTACAAGAACGGTGCCCTCACTGCAAATGTAGCCGAAGCCTTTGTTCTATTATATATAAACACAAAATACATAGAAGAAATTCTTTCCAGCACCATCAAGTCCACCGACCTCCACCGTTCCACGAATTACGCCAACAAGCTGCTGATGACAGGCCTTACCACAGAAGCCATCGAGCTGCAGGAGGAGTTGACCTTTGAAAACAGAAAGGCCGCCGTGGTGGAGGCCAAGAATCAGGACAAAGCCATCGAGAAGCAGACGCAGGATTTCCAACACTTCCTCCAGGTTCTCAACCAAGAGGAGTTCTCTCAGATTAATGCCATCATCGCAAAGCTCTACCAACTTTGCGATATTTGCCGATTCAACTTCATCGGTGCCATCAGAACCTTTGTTCCCACTTTTTCCGAGCGTACTGACCTGGAAAAGATGGAGATAAAGAACGTCCCCGTAACAGAATTTGAAACGACACTAGCAGACCTCTACTACATTGTCCATGATTTCCAAATCACCAGTAGCATGGCAAAGGCCATCATAGCCCTGGCCAGTCTTCACTCTGGCGAGAAGAAGATTGACCAAGACAAGATCCTCGACAACCTCAAAAAAATCTCCTATGTATTTCGCCATGTCCTACAGCCCACCACGCTGCTCCAATTGCTAATGATTGCAAAGCGGGATCCATCCTATGTTCCGGAGACGGCCACCTATACCAGTGCCATCCACGCCAACTTCATCGAGCAATCAAGAAAGCAATTTGAGGTGGACACCAACCGCATCAGAATGGAGGTGCAGGACGAGATGGTTGCCAGTGAAATTCAGAATCTCTTTGGCCATCGTGAGTTGGAGATTATCACCGGCTATGATTCAGAGCAGAACGACTATTTCATGGAAAATGGAACGGTGGCCTTCTCCTCGATCACCCCCATGCAGATTCTCAAAACCTTTCTTTCCGCCTACTTAGGACCCAACATCAAGTCCTTGTTGAACGACATTGTCATCGAGGGGTTCTTCTACAACCCTGCATTCAAAACAGAATTCTCCTCAGCTGTATTTGCTGCACTTGAAGCTCATGAAAAGATACAAACCTTCGAGCAATCCTTTGATCGAAACCAGCCCAACGATATAGCCGTCATCCGAAGCTACGTAGCAGACAGTCATGCCAATCCAGATTTCCTGAACAAGTTGACCCAGACAGTAGCAAAGATTAACACAGATGCAAAGAAAATAATCCAAGAAGAGGTGGGACACATCCAGAGCCTCTACCGCTTCCTGTTAAACATGTTTGAAGATTCCAAGCTCATCAACCCCGTGAATATCACGAACATCAAGGTGCTGCTGGCCTCATCCCGGAATAAGGACAATGCGACCCAGTTGGAGAACCAGCTGGGAGACTGGCACCAATTCATCAGCATCATGAAACACTACACAATCGTGGGAGAGACAGAAAAACAATAATTCATGGAGAACACAGCAGCCGGGACCCCCCAAGATTACAGCGCCATCATCGCCCACCAAGAACGACAGATATACAATCTGAGACACCTTCTCGAAATATCAAAGTCATTCGCCTCTCCCCTAGACTCTTCGGCACTGGTGGAGTCTCTGCTGTACACCTGCATGAGCCAGCTGCGGGTAACGGCAGCGGGAATATTCAGCCTGCCCCAGATGGGGGCCACAGACTACACTCTAGACGATGATTGCATCGGATTCGACCTGCTTCCCCACACCAAGTATTGCTTAAAGGATTCGGAAGGAGTCATCCCCCTCCTCAGCGAGACAGGAAAGAGTGCCTCCATCCAAGAGCTGGCGGTGGTTCTGAAAGGCTCCAACGACCTGCTCCTGCTGGAATCACTAAAGGCGACCCTGGCGGTCCCCATGATTTACCAGAACCATATCGTGGGCATCCTTGTTTTGGGGCAACGTATTCTTGGTGACGATGACGAAGCCTTCACCCAGGAGGAACGGGACCAGATTCTGGACATCGCCACATTGGCAGCCCTGTCCATCAACACCGCCATGCTCATTGAGCAATCCTCCACCGATATGCTCACCCACCTGAAGCTCCGCCACTTTTTCTACAACGTGGTGGGCAACAGACTCCGCCAGGCCAAGGAATCAGGAACCCCGATGGCTATCGTAATGCTTGACATCGACCACTTCAAACAATTCAACGACATCTACGGCCACGCCTGCGGAGACTTTGTGCTCCAGCGGATTGCCCACCTGCTCCAGTCGAGCATCAGGACAAACGACCTCGCCGCCCGCTACGGTGGCGAGGAATTCATCATCATGCTGAACAATGTCACCGAACATGATGCCGGCAGAATTACCGAAAGAATTCGCAGTGCAGTGGAGCACGACGACATCGTTTTCAGCGACATCCACATGCAGGTGACCCTCTCCGCCGGCTTTACGGTGTACTATCCAGAAGGGGTTCCGGACAAGAAGATCAAGCTGGAGCAGCTGGTCAACCTGGCAGACGAGGCCATGTACACCTCCAAGCACAACGGCAGGAACCGTGTAACATACCTTGCCTTCAATTTGTTAGATAAGCAGTAACAGGAGTTTTGTTCATCATGAACATCGTGAAATACATCAGAAGGCCCTTCCGGTACAGCTTCTTCAACGCCACCTTCATCCTCATCGGACTGAACCTGATGGTTTTCCTCCTGGTGAGCATCAGCCGGAGTCTGGGCAACTACCTTGCCCTGAATGCCATACTGGTGAGCCGCTACCACATGTACTGGCAGTTTCTCACCTATATGTTTGTTCACGGAGACTTTACCCACCTGCTGTTCAACATGCTGGGACTGTTCTTCTTCGGGTTTGCCGTGGAGCGAACCATCGGTTCCAAGGAATTCCTCCTGATGTACCTGGTCTCAGGCATGCTCTGCGGCATCATCTCTTTTCTGGTGTACCTGTTTTCCGGCGCCTACATGACCTTTCTGGTGGGAGCCTCCGGAGCCATCTATTCGCTGCTGCTGGCCTATGCCGTGATATTCCCCAGGAACAGGATTTATTTCTGGGGTGTCCTGCCAATACCGGCCCCGTTACTGGTGGCCATCTACGCAGGAATGGAGATTGCCAGCCAGCTTCTGACACTCCAGCATGGAGTGGCCCACATGACGCATTTGGCAGGATTTGCCGTTGCCTGGGTATATTTTATTGTAAGGATGGGAATAAACCCATGGAAGGTATGGAAAGACGCCTATCGCTGAAAAAACAATTTCTCATTCTTGCCTTCACCCTTTGTGCCGCCAGCGCCTTTGCCAAACCCGAAGCTGGCCCTGCAGCAGAAGAAATTGTTCGATTCTCCCTGTGGGCCACACTGGAGGCCTATCCAGAGGCGGGTGAGGTGATTGATGCAAACGCTCCCTTTGCCCATCCCATCAGCCGACTCAAGGAGATTGTGCCGTTTTTTGTGGAAGGAATGGTTTGTGGATGGAGCTTCACCTACGTACCCTCCGACAAGACACGAAACGTGGAGGAACGCTTTGAGTTCAAGCCACTGCGAGAATACCCCAACAGGAATTCCATAATCCAGTACAAGGAACCATGGATTGAAGAAAACAAGCTGTTCTGCTGGGTTGAAATCCACTGCCCGCCCCACCTCACTGCCTGGAGAAGCACCTGGAAAACCCTCGGTTACCAGCGAATCTCCGGCAGGGGACAGGGACGGCTCACCGATGGATTTGACGGCATATACGAGGGTGCCACCATCGCCCTCAAGGAAGCCGTGCGGGAATACGCCCGCTCCATCACCAAGAACAAGCCCAAGGAGATTACGGGCGAAGTTCTTTTGACTGGTCTACCAAGCATTGGTCTGAAATCAGGCAGGTATATCGTTGACCTTGATTTTTTTCTCAATGTGAGTAGAATAATAAATTATACAATATATTAATTACTTTGGCATGGAGGTCACAATGATAAAGTATGTTGTAAGTTTGCTTTGCGCACTGTTTGTATTTGGTGGTGTTTTCGCCAACGATGCAGAATCACTCCTGGCCCCTGAACCGGACTACACAAAGACAGAGACAGTCCAGGGAAAGATTACTAGTGACTACCTGAAGAAGGGTGGTGGAAAAGTAAACATCGAATACATGCCCGCCTACGACGAGGCCCGCTTCAAGTATTCATGCCCTACCCCCCTCTTCGAGCAGAGCACTGCAATGCTGGCCATCAAGGAAAGTGTTGAGGCTTTTGTTAAGGAGCGGGGATATTATTTCTATACTTATCTCAAGCCAGATGACACCTACTACGACGGTGGCACTGACAATGTAGTCTACACATCCTACATCAAGCTGTTGAACTAGCTGGAGACCATTGATGGATATTCAGGCCCTCATTAAAAATTTGCACCCCCTTGAGATTCGGGTGCTTCTAAGCTACACCCCAAGCGATGAACTGACAGCAGATTTGTTGCAAAAGAAACTGGATTACAAGGAAGGGCATGCAAACCAGGCCTTCTCATGGCTTGCGGGCAAGAATATTATTGCTGTCGTGCGGAGGGAGCCCCACACATTCTTCGAGCTCACCGACTTAGGTCGTGAGTATGCCGAGAAGGGGGCTCCTGAAAGCAGAATCATATCATTCCTGCGTGATTCAGGCCCACACAGCCTGCCAGAGATTGCGACTGCCCTGGGTCTGGAAAACAAGGATGTAGGAAGCGCCTTCGGAATGCTGTCCAAGCAGGGTGTCCTGGCTATGGACGGCGACAAGAAGGCTTCCTACACTGGAGCTGCCGCCCCTGATTCATTAGAAATCACTGCACACCTTCTGAAGAAGGCTGTCGCCGCTGAGGGTGGACTCCTGGACCAGGCAAACCTTTCCGACGAGGAAAAGAAGTGTATGGGTGGCCTCGCAAAGAAGCGTGGTGCCGCCGACGTTCCCTTCCGTATGGTGGAGCGAGAGACGGTTGTCTACAAGCTGGAGCCAATTGCCACCGAAATCAAGGCTGGCCTAGAGCAGGCAGGTGTCACCGGCAACGAGATCGGTTCCATTACACCGAAGATGCTGGCGGATGGCAGCTGGAAGAACGGCACCTTCCGTGGCTACAACATTGCCATTCCCCCGGCACGCATCATTCCCGGCAGAACAAACCCCTACGTCTCCTTCCTGGAGAGCGTAAAGGACAAGCTCTGTTCCCTGGGCTTTGAGGAATTTGACGGCCCCCTGGTGGAGACCGAGTTCTGGAACTCAGACGCATTGTTCATGCCCCAGTTCCATGCGGCCCGGGACATTCACGACGTGTACTACGTCAAGAATCCCACCCACGCCAAGTTCATCGAGGAACCCTATCTGTCCAATGTGGCCGCCGCCCACGAAAATGGTGGCGACACCGGAAGCCGCGGCTGGAACTACAGCTTTGATCGGGACTTTACCCGACGGCTGATTCTCCGCAGTCAGGGAACCGTCCTTTCTGCCCACCAGTTGGCAAAAGCAAAGATTCCCGGCAAATACTTTGGTATCGCCCGCTGCTTCCGCTACGATAAGGTGGATGCCACCCACCTGTCTGACTTCTATCAGACAGAAGGAATCGTCCTGGGAGACGAGGTGAACCTGAAGACCTTGCTGGGCTTTTTGGAGATGTTCGCCGTGGAAATTGCAGGTGCCACTGACGTGAAGTACGTTCCCGGCTACTTCCCCTTCACCGAGCCTTCCATTGAGGTGCACATCAAGCATCCCGTCCTTGGCTGGTTCGAGCTGGGCGGCTCAGGAATCTTCCGTCCAGAAGTCACCAAGGCCATGGGCATTGATGTTCCTGTTTTGGCTTGGGGAATCGGCATTGACCGTATGGCCCTGATGGCCCTTGGCCTGAATGACCTGCGGGAGCTGTTCAGCGAGGACATCGAGAAAGTCCGATTGAGAAAAGCACGCTACTAAAATTCTTCCGACCATTTTAAGGAAGGCCAGGAGCAAATCCTGGCCTTTTTACTTGCGTTTTATCGTAAATAGCTATATACTATGGGTTGAAAATTACAAAATGTCGAACTATGTCATTTTGAATATTTGGAGATAGTAATGGCACAGACAGTTCCACAAATGCTAAAAGAAATTGCCCTGCAATACCCGCACGTGGCAGCCCAGCACGCAAAGGATGCAGAGGGCAACTTTCAGCCAGTAACATTTGATGAGTTGATGGACTACACCTATCATTTTGGAGGCGGACTGCTTTCCTTGGGAGTGGTTCGTGGCGAGCATATTGGACTTTTGGCAGACAACCGCAAGGAATGGCTCCAGGCCGACATGGGAATTATGGCCATTGGTGCTGTTGACGTTCCCAGAGGCTGCGATGCCACGGAGCGGGAGCTTCGCTTCATCTTCTCCCTGGCAGAATGCAAGACCATCATTGTGGAGAACGAGGTTCAGCTCAAGAAGGTGCTGGATTTCAAGGATGACCTGCCCCAGCTCATTCGCTTCATCAGCTTTGATGCGATTTCACCAAACACAAAGACTCAGTCCCAGCAAGCAGGTGTTGAAGTCCTCCAATTCGAGGAGGTGCTTGCCCTGGGAACAACCTATTGTCAGCAGAATCCCGGCTCGGTGGAGGCAGCACTGGACGCAGGCACTGCAGAGGAGCTGGCCTGCTTGATCTTCACCTCTGGCACCACAGGAGAGCCCAAGGGAGTCATGCTGACCCACGGCAACTTCCTGGCCCAGCTGGAGGATTTGAAACAAAGAATTTATATGTTCCCCGGAGAACGCGCCCTTTCTGTGCTGCCTGTCTGGCACGCCTTTGAAAGGCTGTGTGAATACGTGATGCTCTGCCAGGGCAGTGCAATCTGCTATTCAAAGCCCATCGGCAGCGTGCTTTTGGCGGACTTCCTGAAAATCAACCCGCAAATCTTGCCCGCCGTCCCTCGAGTCTTCGAGGCCGTGTACGAGGGAGTCTACCGCACCATGCGGAAAACCGGCGGTGTGGTGTATGCCCTGTTCCAGTTTTTTGTGGGCGTGGCAAAAATCCACTCGAAGATTCACCGCCACCTGTTCCGCCAGACCGCCCGGTTCAAGAACGACCACCTGGTGCTGTCCTGGATTTGCCTGTTCCTCCCCTGGGTGCTGCTGTATCCGTTGAAGGCCCTGGGCGGAGTGATTGTGTTCAAGAAGATTCGTGCCAAGCTGGGAACAAGCTTCCGGGGCGGCATTTCCGGTGGAGGCGCCCTGCCCCCGCAGATTGACGAATTCTTCTGGGCCATCGGTGTGAATCTGGTGGAGGGCTACGGCCTTACCGAGACTGCCCCGGTGGTTTCCGTGCGGCCCTTCCGCAAGCCTGTTTTTGGAACCATCGGCCGACCGTTGAAGGATGTACAGGTTCGGATTGTTGACGAGGAGGGTACAGTCCTTCCCAAGTGCCAGAAGGGAACGGTGCAGGTGAAGGGCCCCACCGTCATGAAAGGCTACTACAAGCGGGAGGATTTGACGGCCAAGGCGATTGACAAGGACGGCTGGTTTGACACCGGCGACATCGGCCTCATTACCCTGGGGGGCGAGCTGGTGCTGAAGGGACGCATCAAGGACACCATCGTGCTGCGGGGTGGTGAGAACATTGAGCCCCTTTCCATCGAGATGAAGCTGAACAATTCCCGCTACATCGCCCAGTCCATGGTGGTGGGACAGGACCAGCGCTTCCTGGGAGCCATCATCGTGCCCTCTGAGGAGGAGATTGTGGGATACGCCCAGGAGCAGCAGATTCCCTACGAGGACTATAGCGGTCTGCTGAAAACCCAGGAGATAAAGAAGCTCATTGACGAGGAGATTCAGACTGCCATCAGTGCCAAGAATGGATTCCGCCTCTTTGAGAAGGTTTCCCGGTTCTTTATCCTGGACAAGCCCTTTGTGGTGGGAGAGACCCTTTCTGCCAAGCAGGAAATCATGCGCCACAAGATTTCCGAGATCTACGCCAAGGAAATTGCGGAGCTGTTCAAGTAACCCCGCCACTCTGAGATAAAGCCCCAAGGCCCACCGACCAGTGGAGCCTTGGGGCTTTTTGTTTTGAGGGTTCTTCTTCATCCTCCCAACTTTTCACACAAAGGCAACATTTGGAATATCACACGGATTTGAAACGGCTAACGCCGTTTCTTTTTTTGATTTCCTTTTTCCAGATTTTGCGTTAGCAAAATCCAATCCGTGTGACATCTTCTTGCGTTCCTCTATAATTCTGTCTAAAAGCTGTTTGCCCGTTTCAGTTGCACCTTCTACATCACTAATCAACTGACCCGTGATAGCTGCTTGGAGAATCGCTTTTCTTAAGCTGGTGTCTTTTCGTATCTTTGTGCTACTCATTAGATATTTCTCGTTAAAATGCTGACAATTATCTTGCGGAACAGTTCCATTTTCAATTGATACCTCCTAAAGTGTCTCATCACGTAACAGAAAGTCAATCAATCCCACATGATAAATTCCGTTTTCGTCATACCAAGGCATTAATTCATTCTTTGTAATTACGATTTTCTTGAATGAATTGTTGATAATGCTAAAAGGTTTTAATTCCGATGCTTGTTTTTCAGGAGTTGCCATTTCAAATGCAGATTGAATATAGCATTGATTGTTCCCATTGTTTACCACAAAATCAATTTCTCTGACTACCCGTACCGTTTTACCCTCTGCACCTTTTGTAAAGCTTTCCACAACACCAACATCAACGGAACATCCTCTTTGAATGAGATCATTGTAGACAACATTTTCCATAATGTGAGATTCTTCGTTTTGTCTCATATTAAGCCGAGCATTTCTAAGCCCGTGGTCTATGCAGTAAAATTTACTTTGAGATTCAAAATACTTTTTCCCACGGACATCATATCTTTTTGCTTCACTAAAGAGAAATGCATCTTTCAAATGATCCACATAGGCTTTTATTGTAGGATCAGTAACAAGAGAATGCTTCTTATTATGTTGTACAGAGTTTATTGTTGCAGCTAGTTTATGAATATTTGTTAACGAACCAGTAGAAGAACTGAGACAGTCTGTAAGATTTGAAAGTATATCTTCTCTTTCAATCTGCTTGCGTTCAATGATATCTTTAAAATATGTTTCTTCAAAAAGCTGTTTCAAATATGCTATTTTTGATTCGGGGGAAGGTCTGTTTAACACCAGTGGCATTCCACCAAAAAGCATATATTCATTCAAAGCGGCATGTTTGTCTCCACCTTTGGCTGCATAAAACTCTTTAAATGAAAGTGGAAAAATTCTCACCTCATCTCCCCTTCCTCTGAATTCTGTTAAAATATCAGAAGACAGCATTTTCGAGTTGCTTCCTGTAATATAAATATCAAGATTTTTCTTTTGAAGAAAGCCGTTCAGAACGTCATAGAATGTAATGAACTCTCCTTCTAAATCAGGATTTGGGATTTTTTTGCAGAATTGGATTTCATCAATAAAAATAAAGAACTGGTCAACTGTATTTATTCGTTCTTCTACATATTTTGCAAGCTCATTTGGATTGCGCTGTTTTGCGAATGTATTATTATCAAGAGAAATTTTGATAATTTTTGAATCTTCAATTCCTTGGGAAATAAGGTACTCATAATAGAGCTCAAAAAGCAAATATGATTTTCCACAGCGACGGACACCAGTAATTACTTTAATCATACCGTTCTGCTTTCTTTCTATAATTTTATTCAGGTAAGTATTTCTCTCTATTTTCACTTGCCATCCCTTTAATTACTTGTGTTTAGACACATCTTTTTGAATTATACAATACTTTTGTCTATCCTGCT
>CAMGSV010000017.1 GCA_946061495.1 uncultured Spirochaetales bacterium
CATGGCTCCGAAGACCAAGGGATACCAAATCCCTGGCTTTATATTGTCAACAAACTTTTTTACAAAAGAAATCCCTGCCACAGTAAAAGCTATCGAAGATATAAAAAGGCACGGAAATCCCGTCAATATATCAATCAGAAATCCAGACATACTGTAATACTCTCCAACCTAAATAGTATAACCCTTTTTTTGGGAAAAACCATTGTTAATAAAAAAAATGAAAAAATTATTTCCTGTTGGCATCCCCCTCTTCTGCACGCACCTTGTTTCCAGAGCATTTTTCCGCTATACTGGTCTTCTGACAGTAACGGAATCCGGTGGAAATCCGGAGCGGTCCCGCCACTGTAAAGGAAGAAGACGGCACGTTGGGTCAAGCCAAGAACGGATTTGCCCCAGACCATTGCCAACAGGCGAGAAGGTGTGCTGCTGGTCCAGTTTTGCTGGACAGTCCTGAGCCAGGAGACGACTGTCAAATCTCATCCCTTTCATACCTTCCCGAGGAGGATTGTATGGTTACGAGTGTTTTATTCTCACCACTGGTGGAGCAGAAATGCCATCCATCTGTAAAATTTGCTTGGCTCCCGTTCGTGGCGGCATGGTTTTTCACCCTTTTGGGGAGCATGGCATCTGCCCAGAGCATCATTGATTTAGGAACAATCACCACGGTGCTGGATGCCGCCACCGTGGAGCAAAGCTTCTCCTCTCAGGACATCGCCGCCTCAAATGCCGCCACCCTGACGGATTTTCTTGCAGACAACAACTGCCTGGTGCTGCACACTGGTGGAACAGGCTCCACCGCCAACGTCTCCATCGGCGGCTATGCCGGAGCCTGCATCAAGGTGTATGTTGACGGTGTGCTGGCCAACGACCCCAACACCGGGGAATTCGACTGGAACGCAGTGCCGCTGGAGGCCATCGCCAGCATCACCATCCAAGACACGCCCCTGCTGGGTCAGGAGGAGTTTGCCGGCACCATCATTTCCATCAGCACCAAGTCCTTTTCCGGCAGAAAAATTTCCTTTTCGGTCCAGTCCCTGTCCTACGAGTCGAATCCTATGGACACCACCTTTGTGAATTTCCAGCTGCAGGACGTGGTGGCTGGGACCGCCGTCAAACTGGCGCTGGGTGGAGCCACCGCCGCCAACCGCTTCTTTCAGCAGGGAAACAAGATTCAGCAGGACAACGGTTACCAGGGGGCCAACGGAATGATGGGCTGGAACCGCTTTGTGGGGAACCACACCATCGGCGGCAGTCACCTAGCAAGCTACAACCGTCTCCAGGTGCCGGAGGGCTCTTCTGCAGCGGGAGTCCAGACCACCTTTGCCACCACCCACACAGTTTTTGCCGAGCTGGCGCTGCCAGTTGGAGCCTCCCGAATCCAGCTCACCTACGACCTGGACTCCCTGGGCTATCGTGAGGAGAATGAATCTGGCGAAATCAAGGCCGCCACAGACAACCAGTTCCACCACCTTGCACTCCAGGCCAACCACAAAATGTCCCCCCTGGAGCTGGGAGGCGGTAGTCTGGAGCCGGAGTTCTCCCTCAAGGGTGGCGCCATCCTCAGCAGGTTTTCCGGCGGCACCGATTCATCCCAGGCTCCCCGCAGGCTCAGCCTCTATCCCTCGGTGGCTGTCCAGTGGCAGCTGGGCCCCGCAAGACTCCAACCCATGGCGGGCTACCTTCTGGCCTGGGACACCAGGAAGCAGTCTGGGGGCGGCCACCAGCTGGTGCTGCACCACAACATGAACGCCGCCCTTGCCGTGAGCCTGTGGGAGGTGCTGAGCCTCTCCGCCGCCACCCAGAACATCCTGCCCACCTTCAACCAACTGTACTGGAATCTGGCGGGCCTGGAGGCAGCGCAGAAGGAAAACGGCTCCGACTCAGGAAGGATTCTGGACCATGGAAATACTGGGCTCACGGCGGAGTCAGGCTATTCCCTGCGGCTGCGGTTTGCCAACAGGTTCTGGAATCAGCACGGGCAGCCTGCCCTATTTTCCCGTATCCTGCCCTTCACTCTGTCTGCGGGATTCAGCTACTATCGGAACAAAATCCGCTGGGTCAGCGGCCAATACGAGGGATTGAGCTATTCCACCCTGCACACGGAGAATGCTGGGGCGGCATACTACTTTGAGGCGGAACTGGACTCCGCCAACCGGTTTGCCCTGGGTGGGGACTGGAACCTGAGCTACAGGGTGCAGTTGTCCCTCACCAGAAGCTTCCTGCTGGACGAGGCATACTACGGCAATCAGATTATGTGGGTCCCCCTGCTGCTGGCAAACTCGGCAGTGACGGCAGGCTACAAGAACTGGCAGCTGGCGGTGGGCTACGACTTCACTTCAAAACGGTACACGTCAAACTACAACACCACCTACTACGCCCCCATCCACTTGGTGTCCTGTCGCTTAGTCTGGCACTACAGCCAGAACCTGTCCTTTACAATGGAAGGAAGCAACCTGCTGGACCAGCGCTACCTGTACCACGACGGCTACTGGGGGCCCTCCCGCAGCTATTCCCTGAAAATCAAGGCTGCATTCTAGACCAATCTGCATCTCATCCTGAAATGAACGGTCAGGAAAAATTATTTTGAAGGAGGCTCATTATGAGCAAAAGACTGAACGAAGCGAAGGCTTTACGGAGGGGAGCCATCACCGCCCTCATCATCATCACCATCCTGATGTCAGGATGCAGCGACCCTGTAGGTGGAGTGGAGAACAATCCCCTGGCGGACTTTGTGGGGAAAACCTACAAGGGGAAATGGGAAGCCTTTTCAATTTCAAAGGAGAACGACCATATCATCCTGAAAATTGGTTCTGGAACCGACGACACCATCGGGAAGGTCGTTGCCTTCAGTCAGTCTGAGCATGGTACGGTCTATCTTTTGGAATGCAGCCAGCACAAAAACTGGGGTGCCTACCAGTATCCTTCCGACCCTACAAAAGAACCCCATTCCGGCTGCTACCTGCCAGTGCACGTTCGTTCCATTTCTGCAAATTCTGTGGAATGGGTAACCTTTTATACCAAGGTAGAAAGCAAAGACACTGCCTGCTTTGCCGCCGGCTCCAAGGACAAGGCCACCGAATACCTTGACTTCAGCAAATGGGATCCTCCCTACTACGGATATTCCACCGGCACCGTCCAGTAGGCTTTCCTCGGCAGGCCCAAAGTTCACCGCGACACACTCCCAGTCAGCGGGCCTGCTGGGGCGGCAGCCTGCGGAACACGGTTCTTGCAGGCTGCCCTTGACCATGGTATAGTTGACCGATTCAGGAGGAAGTGATGGCAATACAGATTTTTGGCAGCAGCAAAAGCTTTGACACCAAGAAGGCCCAGCGGTGGTTTGCAGAGCGGAGGATTCCCGTGCAGGAGGTGAATCTGAAGGACAAGGGCATCAGCGCCGGAGAACTGGAGAGCGTCATCTCCTGCCTGGCCAAAACCTGCGGCTCCAGGATGGCGGCGGTGGAAGAACTGATAGACACCACAGCCAAGGACTACGCAATAATCGCCTACCTGGAAGACAGTGCCAAGCCCCAGAAGCTGCTGGACAATCCGCTGCTGCTGAGGCAACCCATTGTCCGCAACGGCAAGACCGCCGCCACCGTGGGCTACCGCCCCGACGTGTGGGAGGGCTGGAAGTAAACAAGGGAACAGAAACGGAGGCTATGGAGGAGTTGCCACCGCCGACCTGCGGCTCACTCCCGCCCAGGCGGGGACGAACTTGGCTTCAAGCCCTGTCTTTAAAAGAGACGAGGTCTCTCTTGCGAGAGACCTCTTGATTAGCAGGGACAGGACTTGAACCTGCGACCTCCGGGTTATGAGCCCGACGAGCTGCCAACTGCTCTACCCTGCGTCGTATTGTTATATTACAATATCATTTAAACAGAAATCTGTCAAGTCTGGTTTTGTAATTTTTTGAAAATAAATGCAACTGATGGAAAAACATAGAATGGGTTGCGGAAGCTCATTTCAGAACCACGTCCACCACATCGAATTCCTCTCGCAAGCAGTTGGCAAAAAACAGGAAGTCAACGGACTTGGGAATGCGCACCTCGTAGCTCACCTCCAGAAGATGGCTGGAACCAAGGCTGCTGGCGGAGCTGAGAGCGACAACAGCAATGCCAAACTGGGCCGCCGACTGCTTCAGAGAACGCATATCAGGCTGATTCTGGCTACAGGTGAGGGTGAGCACCTTCAAATCCTCCGCCGGAAAGAAATGCTCCTCCAAAAACTCGATGAGCACCAACGTCACCAGGGCAATGCCCAAAGCGACCAGTGCAGGCAGCAGGAAACCAGCGCCAATGGCAAGCCCCAGGGCGGCGGCCGTCCAGATAATGGCGGCGGAGGTGAGGCCCTTCACGTTGAAGCCCTCTCGGAGAATGGCGCCTCCTCCCAAAAAGCCGATGCCAGAAACCACCTGGGCGGCAAGGCGGGCGGGGTCTCCGTTACCCACCGTGGACAGGTACAGGGAAAGCAGCATAATGACACAGGAGGAGACGCAAATCAACACCAGGGTGCGAATTCCCACAAACCGCATCCGCAGCTTGCGCTCCAGTCCCATGATGCCCCCCGCTAAAAAGCTCAGCAAGAGCCGCACCAGACACACCTGCCAGGAAAGTTCCATTCCCGTCATGCCGGAAAGAATGCCATCCATACACCGGTCCTATTTCTTCTGGGGACGATGGAAAAGTCCCATCTTGGTGGTCTTAGCCCCCATCTTGAACCACTGGGGACCCTTCTTTGGATCCATCTTTCCTGCAATACCGTTGGGAGCATCCAGCACCTCAAAGAGCCAGTTGGCAAAGTGGGTGTCTGCCGTTCCGTAGTCCGCCATGGAAAGAACCACGTTAACCGTCTCATCCTGGGCATGGGTCATGGCCACAGACTCCCCCAATCCCTTGAAGGCACCCTCCGCCATGGCTGCCAGCATACTCACCGGCTTGACGAATCCGCCATTGGCTGGTGTACTGGATTTTTTGATCACAAACACCACCGTTCCTCCACCCTTCCGCTTGAATCGGGACAAAATCTCCGCCACCAGATAGGTGTAACAGGAAATCATCCTGTCTATAGCACGACTGCAGCATTCGGGAGTCATCTCAGTAAAATGGGAGGAATACCAGCTGGTGTCAAAAACGACTACCACCTCATGCAGTTTTTCACAAATGCTTTCTGCCTGAACCATGAGAGACCGAGAGGCCAGGGGGGAATTCCTGCTCCACAGGGCAGGATAGATTCCATCAGAAAGAGCCCCCTCATTGAGCCCCTCTGGCATGGACTCCACGGTAATAACAACCTTTCTCCCATACTTTGTGGCGGCAATGGCAAAGTCACGGCCATCGGGATATTCCTTTCCAGCGAAGAGAACGTTTCTTTCCATAAAAATCACCTCACCTCCAGACTAGCGGGCAATGGTGGCCACCAAGGATGGCACCGCAATGATGTTTCCGATGACCCCACCAATGGATGAAAGGAAGAATACCAGCAGCACCCGCAGAATTCTATTCTTGTAGAAGCCCTTAAGGGAGGTGGCGTCATCGGTGAGACGCTCCATGTCCTCCACTTTGGGCTTGTTGACCCAGGCCTGCACCAGCCCAGTGAACAAGCCCACCGCCACAACGGGATTCAGGGTGGCCAAGGGCGCTCCCACAAAGCCCGCCAGCACGGTGAGGATATGGCCACCTGCCACCAGGGCACCCAGGGCCGCCAAGGAGCCGTTCCACAGAATCCACTGCACCAGCATGTCCAGGGAAGCCTTTGCTCCACCAGTGAAGAAGCCTGCCGCAATCAGAGCCACAATCAGAACAGGAAAGGCAAGCCCCGCAACCTTGCTTCCGACACCAGCGGGAGGCAGATGGGAAATGTCGGCGGTGTCAGAAGAGGCAGTGCCAGCGGCCAGTGCCTCCAGATGCCGCACAACGCCCGGCAGGTGGCCAGCCCCCAGCACCGCCACAATCTTCTTGGCGGGGACACCGTTCACCTGGGCCTCCCAAATGTGGCTGGCCAGATAGCGGTCCCGCTCGTCAATAAGGACAGCCTTCACCGCCGGCAGATATTCGGCAATCTCGTTCATCATGGAGTCCATCTCGCTCTCGTTTTTGAGCCGCTCGATTTCCTCCGCTGTAATCTCAGACTTCTCAAAGGCACTGGAAAGCAGCACCGACAGCAGCTTGCACTTGCCCCACAGGGAATTTTTGGCCCAGGCACGCTTGAGGGTCATCTGAATGGGCCGATCCACCATGACAGCGGGAATTCCCAGTTCCTCCGCCACCGCAATGGCAGCCTTCATCTCTTCCCCCGGCTTCACGCCTACATCAGCACCCATCCGCTTCTGGAAGGAGGAAAGCACCAGATTAGCCATCAGCACAAAGCCCTGGCCACTTTTCAGCACCTTCACAATATCCAGATTCTTCCACGCCTCCGGATTCTTCATAGAGGCATACCGCTGCTCATCCAGCTCAATGGCCACACAGTCAGGCTTCTCTTCCCTAATGGATGTTGTAACCTGCACGATACTTTCCTGGGAAATGTGGGCCGTTCCCAAGAGGATGATTTCACGGCCCTGCAGCATCAAACGCTTCTCTGTCTGACTCATCAATGCTCCTACCAGCTCTTATTTTTCAACCACTTCCACAGCCCATTCCGCGAGGCGATACTCAAAGAACATAGGACTGTTGAGGGCAAGGACATCAGTATAATATTTTTTTGCCATAACGTCATTATCATACATCTCATAGAAGAGCCCCAAATAGTACATCATCTTACCCTTCAAGTTTCTGTTGGACTCGTTGGCCACCTTCTGCATCACCCGCTGGTCTCCCAGGCTGTCGTAGTAAAGGCGCAGCATCATGTACTCAAGGCTGTCGGTGGCACGGTTGCGCATCACCTTGCTCAGGAATGTCTTGCACTCCTTGGTCTTGCCCTCCTTCAAGTAGGTGGCAGCAATCATCAAAGGATAGGAGATGTTGTCGGAATAGGCTGTATAGGCCTTCTCAAAGGCAGCACGGGATTCTGTGTAATTCCCCTTCCTCCAAGCCAGCATTCCCACGGATTCGTAGGCGAAGTAATACTTGGGATTGTACTGAATCACCTTTCGGTACATCTGGAGGCACTCATCATAGCGATTCTGCTCGTCGTACAAGCCGGCAAGGTAGGCATAGCCCAGAAAGTACTCAGGCTGCAGGTCCTTGGCCTTGATCCAGGCCTCCTCTGCCTCCTTGAATTTTCCCTGATACCGCAGGTACTGCCCGTAGTCCAGCCAGTAGTCAAAGATGTCACCATCGATAGCAATGGCCTTCTCAATGTTCTTTGCGGCAGAATAGTAGTTCTCATCCACGGCATCCAGCTTTCCCAAGAAGGAATAGGCGATGCTGTTGTCCGGATCCTGCTCCAGAATCTTGTTGAAGGCTGCACGAGAAGCACGGTCGTCTCCAGTATAATAGGTAGCCTGTCCATAGCCGGAAAGGGCGTCGATGTGATTCGGGTCGGACTCCAGCCCCTTGCGGTAGTATTGTCCCGCCAGCTTGTAGTTCCGACGCAGCATCTGTTCGTCAGCCAAGGCCACGTTGGCGTCACTGTTGGTAGGATCCTTTGCCAAAAGCTCCTTCAGCTTGGCATTCTTTGCCTTGGTGTCTCCAGATGCCTTTGCCAGCATCACGGAAAGCATCAGCACCTCAGAATCCTCTGGGTGGGCAGCCAGCAGCTTGTCTGTCACCACACTGGCCTGGTCAAGCTTTCCGGCGGACACCAGCAGGGAAGCTTGGAGAAGCTGCATGTCCCGGTCATCCTCATATTCAGGGGGAAGCTCCTCAAACAAGGCCAGCGCCTCCTCTACAGTTCCCTGCTCCAGCACCTTCTGAAGCCGCTGGGCAAAATTCACCGTGGTAAAGACCTCTGGCTCTGGGGGAAGTTCTTCTCCAGAGGGCTCCTCCTCCAACACCTGCTCCTCCACGGGTGATACCTTAGATTCCGAATTCGGAGTTGAGGTACAGGAGAAGAACACCAGGAAACACACCCCAGACAGGGCTGCCCAGATCACCAGGGAACGACTGCGTTGTTTATTCATACAGACTCCATTTTTTTCTCAGGATAGTTGATTTTGTCGCCGTCATTAGCTAAACTGATACAAATGACCAAGCACCCTATCCGAAAGTTTCTTGGACTAACCGTCCTGTATAGCGTTATTATCCTCGGCATTTTTCTCCTCCAATTTAGAAGTGAAGCAGCTATATCCCGAACATTCGGCCACCTACGAATACAACTGGTGGAAACGCAGCTTAACTCCCAGCAAAAAAGCCTGAAAAACAACTTCCAGACAACATATCAGGGCCTCAACCTTTTCGCAGACGACCAAACGCCTATCACCATCACTAAAACCGACGGCTCAGAGTCCCCTGTAAGCCTTGTCAGCTGGCAGGAGGACACCCCCGCATCCTTTACCATGTTTCTTGACCAGGACATCACCCTCCAGTTCACCGTCAAGTCCGATGGTCCCGAGGAATTCTTTTCGTTGAAAGCGAACCTGCCAGAAAACGTCGAGAATCTTTCTATTCCATATAAACCGTCAAGCGGCTATCTCGTTACTGAACAGGGCGGCCAACGTATCGTCATCAGCTCAAAGAGCCAGCAGTTTGAGGCTGTGGCAGCTGGAATCAGTGCCAACCGCATAACCTTGACAAACACAGAGCAGGTGGCCACCTACAGCACCTTTAGTCACCTCCATACCTTTGAGTTCTCCATGGTCAGTAGCATGCCTCTGTCTGCAGAGACAACCTATGTGGAGACCATCAAAAAGCTGAAGTCCGACTTTATCCAACTGGCATCCCAGTCCCTCTCCGACAGTTCCACCGAGCACATGGTGGTGGCCTACATTGCAGCCATGGCGGAAAACCATCAGTATAGGGAGGCATTGGCGCAGATTCCCACCAGCATCAAGACCAGCAGCCGCCGCACCTATCTGTCCGCACCCTACTTCAACACATTGACCTCCATGAACGCCAGCCTCGTGCGACACATGGAAAACATCACCAGCATGATAGACTATGCCATTCAGCAGCAGAGTCTGGATATCTACACCATCCAGGACTTGGCGGAATTACTTTGTGCAATGGAAGGAAACGACTCTGTACAGAAACTGCTCTCCATTCCAACCAGTTTGGAGAAGTTTGCTCATACCACCGCCCAGGCAGCGGGAATCATCAACACCTACACCCGTCTGACCTCCTTGAACAAGGCCCTGGCCAAGCAGCTTGAAGTTGCCTTGGATGACTGCCTGAACACCATTGCCAGCAGCTGCCTGATAGAGAACAACACCATCAGGCTGGAGGAGGACAAGGCGGCACTCCCCCTGCTGGACGCAGTCTCTGTGGGTATGGCACTCATCTCCTACGGCCAGCTTACTGGAAATCAGGACTACAAGGCTACAGGATACCTTATCATCAACTCCTACATTACTAGTGAGGTGTCTTCCAATATCCACATCATGACAGAACTGTATCCTATCATTGCACCCAACAACCCCTACTATCCCCACATCCAGATTATTGCAAATGCAGCCACCTCTGGCAACAACAAGCCCATCTGGGCCTGGACCGTGGCGAGGGACACCACCCTCGCTAAAGATGCATCTGGGAATATCACACTCACCTTTGACTTCCCTTCCGCTGAGACTCACCATGCCATCATCAACGGGATTCGTCCCTTCATCCGCATCGACATCTATGACATTGCCTTCCGCACCGACCCTCGGTTTGAGTCCTACAACTCATCTGGCTATGCATACAATGCGGAGACTCAGACTATGTTCCTGAAGTCACTCCACAAGACTCAGCGGGAAACCATAAAGCTGTACTACTCCGCCCCCAAAACAGAACCTGAGGATGAGACACCCGCACAAGAAGCATCCGATACTGAGACAACGGATACGGCACCAGCTGAACCGCAGACAACAACTCCCCCCGTACTCAACTCCCAGTCACGGTTTGTCCCGCAGTAAACCCAATGCCTCGCATTGTCCCACAAGAAAAAAAAATTGTTTCTTGTACCAATTATTTATAAATTGTGATATACTGTACATTGTATAGGAGCGTCTGTGAACAAACGTGATTTTCCCAAGATCCATTTTTACGATCAGGATTTTGTAGACATCTATGACAAGACATGGACCTGGATTCAGGACTATTGGACCAACCCAAAGACAGAAGAAAACAGTACCGATGGGTATTTTATATATCCCCAGGATGGGAAATGGGTCTTGGAGCAACTTGAGTCACTTTTCGCCTCATTTTTCCTCGTTTATTCCAACAGAAATTATCCAGCCTATCAGAACATAGATTATTTTTATGATCGGCAAGAGGCAAACGGTGCCATCCACTACAAGTACGATGCCAAGACCAACACCCCCATCACAAGTGATGTAAACCCCGAGGGCATAGGAATTCCGCTCTTTGCTTGGGCCGAATTCAACCTGTACCACAAATCCGGTAACAAGCGGCGCATAAAGGAGATAATGCCTGTCCTGCAAAAATACATGAACTGGATTGACGCCACCTTCAAGCAGGAAAACGGATTGTATGCCGTTCCCGCGGAGGCCTGTGGTATGTACGATGCTCCCCGTTCTGACTCATACTATCCAGTGGACTTCAATGCACTGCTGGCGGTTAATGCCATGTACATGGCAGCCCTGGGAGATATCCTCAACGACAAGGACATCAATTTCCAGTACAAGCGGCAGTACTTCTCCCTGAAGACCCGCATAAACTCCATGATGTGGAACAATGACACCGCCTTCTACCACGACCTGGACGAGAAAGAGCAGCAGCTCCCCCAAAAAACCATCGCCGGTTTCCTTCCCCTGCTGGCCGAGATGCCCAACGAGGATCGGGCAACCCAACTGATTGCCCATCTGAACAATCCCGAAACATTCGGCACAGACCACCCCTTCCCATCACTGTCTGCCGACAGCCCTGACTTTAGCCAGCAGGGAGACGGCTTCCACGGAAGTGTCTATCCTCCCTTCAACTTCATGGTCATCAAGGGACTGGAAAAGTACCAGAAATGGGATACCGCCCGAGAATGCGCCATCCGTCACCTGTACTACATGATTGACGCCATGTTCCCCAACAATCCCGACGTAAAGGGAGATTTGTGGGAGGCCTATCTCCCCTGCAAGGAAGGTGTCTCCATCACTGAAGGTGACAGTCCCCAGCCGCGGAAGCGGTACCTCCATTACGCCGCCCTCTCCACCATTGCATTGATGATTGAGAACGTCATTGGGCTTTCCATCAGCCTGCCCCGCAAGACGGTGGACTGGATTATCCCCAACCTGGAGATTATGGGCATAGAGAATCTGGCCTTGAAGCGGAACCTCATCACCATCCTGTCCAACAAGAGCCTGCGAGGCTGGGAAATCCAGATGGAAAGTGAAAAGCTCTACTACTTTACCATCAACATTCTAGGACAAAAGAAAAAAACCTTGCCCATACCTTCCGGCAAGTGCTCAATGCTTATCGACAAGCTGTAGAATATGACAGAGACAAGGGCGGTTATAGAGATTGGGTCCACAGGAATCAGGCTGCTGGTGGTGGAGTTGGTGGAAACAGACTCCCCGCAGCAGGGCTGGAAAGCCGTGGACCGCTCCGAACAGCCTGTTCCCCTGGGGCGCGATGTTTTCACTACTGGCGTCGTTTCCCGGGACACCCTCCTCAGTTGCCTGCACATCATCCACCGATTCCAGGAGCAAATCAAAAGCTGGGGCATCATTCCCTCCCACGTTACCGTCATCGCCACCAGCGCCCTGCGGACTGCCCATAACCGGGATGCCGTGCTGGATCGAATCATGGTGAAAACAGGCTACCGAGTGCAGGTTATCGATGGCATCGAACAGAACCGCCTCATGTATCTTGCCGTGTGGAATTGCTTCCAGGACAATCTTGCGTTCCTGCAGGAGCACAATTCCATCATCCTGGAGGTGGGAGGCGGCGCCACTGACATCATGCTGATAGCCCAGGGACAGATTGCTGCAGCCCACACCCTGCGCCTGGGAACGGTATCCATCGAGCAGCATTTGAAATCCACCTCCTCCGCCAAGGACACCAACCGCTTTCTGGAGGACTACATCAGGGTCATGCGGTCATCCATGAACCAGGAGCTGAATTTCTCCAACATAACCCAGTTCATTGCCATGGGACCCGACGCACAGATCATTGCCAAGACCTTCGGTGTCAAAATTGCCCCGAAACTTTGGCAGATAGGCCGAGGAGAGTTTTCCCGTCTTGCAGAGGAGGTGCAGACCTATTCTGCTGAGGAATGTGCATTGAAATTCAAGATAAGCTACAGTGAGGCCCAAACCTTTGCCATATCATTGATGGCCTACAAGTTCTTTCTTCAATTCACCCAAGCGGAGGCCATCCTCGTCCCCAATACCAACACTCGGGAAGGCTTGGTTCTCAGTGTGATACAACAGCCCAACCAGCAGCTCCAGGAAAATTTTGCTGCCCAGATTACCGCCTCCGCCTGGAACCTTGCCCAAAAATACCGGACAGACATCAACCATGCTGAATGTGTCCGTCACATTGCACTGCGGCTCTTCGACAGCCTGAAGGAGGAGCTGGGGCTGCAGGAGGAGACGAGAATCATCCTGGAGGTGGCCGCCATCCTCCACGACATCGGTATGTTCATTGGAGCAGACAACCACCACCTCCACAGCAGCTACATCATCAACAATTCCGACATTTTCGGTCTGAGCCGGGACCAAATAGACATGATTGCCCAGATTTCCTACGGCCACCGGGGCAACACCTCTCCCCGAGATCTGCCTCACTTTTCACGCCAGGATCGGGAGAGCCGCATCACGGTGCTGAAGATGACGGCGCTGATTCGCATTGCTGACGCCCTGGACCGAGGTCATAGCCAGCGACTGACGGACTTTACCATTGATTTCCATCCCGATACCCTTATAATTAGATGCAACGGAACCCATTCCCTTGTTCTGGAGCAGCAGGCCCTGGCAGAAAAGGCTGACCTCTTTGAGGCGGTCTCTGGATACAAGGTACTGCTCAGCTAGCAGGAAGAGAGACGAGACATGAAAAAACCATCCCCCCTGTTCTTTAACCGAGAGCTTTCCTGGATTGAATTCAACGCACGGGTTCTACACGAGGCCCGCCGCACCGACATTCCCCTCATGGAACGGCTGAAATTCCTGGCCATTGTGTCCTCCAACTTTGACGAGTTTTTTATGGTTCGGGTTGCAGCCATCAAACGCCAGCGTCGACACTCACCGGAGCAGCGGGATCTGGCGGGCCTCACCCCCCAGGAGCAGCTGGAACGTATCTCGAACCGTGCCCACCAGGTGGTGGGCTTGCAGTACGAAACCCTGATGAATCAAGTTCTGCCCCAGCTAGCCCAGCAGGGAATCCACTATGTGTCACCAAAGGAGTACACCCAAAAGCACGCCCAGTTCACCAAGACCATGTTCATGCAGGAAATCTTTCCCCTGCTGACTCCCATCCGCACCGACGGGGAGATTTTTCCCCATCTCGCCAACCTGAAGCTCTACGGTGCCTTTGCTCTTGAGCCACTTTCCCGCAATGACACAGAGCAAAATCCCTTCGCTCCAGCCCCAAATACAATTCCTGTGGCACTGATTCAGGTTCCCGCAGGGATTTCCCGGATAGTTGTCCTGCCCGCAGAAACTCCTGAAGCAGCGGGGCGTCACGCCATCCAGTTCACCCTGCTGGACGACATCATCTACCACTACGCCACCTATCTCTTTCCTGGCTACAAGGTGCTGGAGGGAATGCTTTTCAAGGTGAACCGTGATGCGGACTTTGCGGTGGACGAGGACGAGACCATCGACCTGCCCCAGGCCATGGAGGCGGTGCTGGAAAAGCGGCAATCCTCCTGGCCAGTGCGGCTTCTGTGCACCAGAGCCACCCGCTACCTGACGGACTTTCTACAAGAAAAGCTGGGGCTGACAGAGCAGGATGTGTACACGGTGGAAGGCCCCATTGACCCCTCAACCCTGCTGGATCTGACGGAATGGCCCCAGGCAGCGGCCCTGTCCTACGATACCTGGGAGCATTTTTATCCCCCGCTGCTGGAAAAGGACCAGCCCCTGTGGGACACCCTCAAGCACCGAGACATATTGATTCATGTTCCCTTTGAGTCCTACAATCCCGTGGTGACCTTTCTCAACGATGCCGCCGACGATGCCAACACCATGGCCATCAAGATGACCCTTTACCGCACCAGTGGAAACTCACCCATCATCAGGGCCTTGGAACGGGCTGCCCAAAAGGGAAAGCAGGTGACAGTTTTCGTGGAGTTGAAGGCCCGCTTTGACGAGCGGCAGAATCTTTCCTGGGCGGAGCGGCTGGAAAAGGCCGGCGTCATTGTGGTTCACGGCATCCTCCATCTGAAGGTGCACGGCAAGCTGCTGATGGTGGTGCGGCGGGAGGAGACTGGAATCTGCCGCTACGTCCACCTGTCCACCGGCAACTACAACGACAAGACCGCGAAGCTCTACGTGGATCTGTCCCTCTTCACCACCAACGAGGAATTCGCCAACGATGCCACCCTGTTCTTCAACACTATCTCCGGCTACTCCATCATCCAGCCCATGGAACGGCTGCTGATGGCACCGGTCACCTTGAAGGACAAACTATTGGAGCTGATTGAACGGGAAACACGGCTGTCTACCGAAAGCGTGCCTGGCCTCATCATAGCCAAGATGAACAGCATTGGCCACGAAGAGATTATCCAGAAGCTGTACGAGGCCAGCCGGGCGGGAGTGCGGGTGCTGCTGAATGTGCGGGGAATCTGCATGCTGGTGCCGGGGGTTCCCGGACAAAGCGAGAATATTCAGGTTGTCAGCATCATAGACCGGTATCTGGAGCATTCCCGCATCTTCTACTTCCAGAATGGTGGTGCCGAGGAGCTGTACCTTTCCAGTGCCGACTGGATGCCCCGCAACATGGAGCGTCGGGTGGAGCTGATGTTCCCGGTGCTGCAGGAAGAAACCTTCAAGGAGGTGAAACGAATCCTCCAGATGTATTTTGAGGACACCTCCCACGCCCACCAGCTGCAACGTGACGGAAGTTGGGTTCCTGCCCAGCCAACGGATGGCCAGCCGCCGGTCCGAGTGCAGGAGAAACTCCAGCAGATGTACCAGCGGCGAGTTGAAGCCTGCGATACCCACGTCCCCATCGAATTTGTGGTGCGGCGGCGGGATAAGAAAGTGTAGCACCCCACAAAAAGGAGGAAGGGGAATGATACTTGGAATGACGGTGACAGAATGTATCGGCCAACTGTTCGGGCTGGTGGCGGTGGCAATTTCCTTTGTGGCATACCAGATGTCCACCCAGAAAAAGATTCTCATCATGAACATGCTGGTGACCATCGCCATCATGATAAACTACGCCCTCATCGGGGCTGTCACCGGGATGATTCTGAACATCGTCTGCATCGTCAGGAACATCATCTTCATCAACCGGGACAAGAAGATTTTTTCCTATCGGTTCTATCCCTACCTGCTGATGGTAATAATCGGCAGTCTGAGCCTGCTGACAGGAGAAGGCCCCCATGCAATCCTCATTACCATAGGACTCATGGTGAACACCTTTGCCCTCTCCCTGACAAATCCCCAGGCCACCCGCTACACCATGGCTATCTCATGCAGCTTCATTCTGGCCTACAACGTCTTTGTGCGTTCCTATGGCGGCATACTCAATGAGGCGGTGGCCATCACCTCTTCCGTCATGGGAATCATTCGTCACCGCAGAGTCCTTTCTTCCATGGAATATAGGAACCAGAAAAAAAATAAGCCCCGCAAGTGAATCCTGCAAAACAGGCTCCACCACGGGGATGCTCTTTCACTCCACTCCAGTATTACTTTTCGTACAGCACGGGTTCCACAGGTTGAGGAGTGGGAATGACAGGCTCCTGAACAGGCTTTCGCACCGCCACCTTCACGATAACAGGCCGATTGTAGGTAGCCTTTGTCTCCGGATCACGAGTTTTTTCCCAACCCAGATAGCTGGTGATATTGCCTTCTTGGTCAAAGGTAAAGGGTGGGTTTTCAAAGTACTTCTTGGTGTCATCATTGTACTGGAGGATATTCATGTTCAAGGAGGTGGACACCAGCCGGCCCTCTCCATTGTAGGAGTAGTTGTAGACGGAAATGTCATCAAAGCTTTCCTCCCAGTAAATGAGCCGATTGTGATGCGGCACCACAAAGAGGCCGTTGCAATGGCGGCGATATTCCAACCCAGCCAAATGGACATAACCAGGCTTGGGGAAGAACACACTGCCGTCATCGTAGACAAACAACTCGGTGGAACCATTTTCCAGGGTGAACTTGAACTGGCCAAAGGCAAAGTCATCTGCCTCAGCGGAAAATCTCAGCACCTCGCCATTGCTTCTAAAGGCAATGGCGCTGCGAGCCTTGGTAAAATAGGTGGTTTCGTCCACCGTCACCATACAGATATCCTCAGGAGAGACCTCCGCAACAACGCCATTGGGGTGCAGTTCCATGACGGAGCCTTCCTGGGGATAAATCTTTCCGATCGATGAATCCAGCGGCTTTGACTTGCTGATAGTAAAAGACTGGATGGTGCCGTTTTCATGGAAGAACATCCGATAGCCACTACGGGCAGAAACCACACCGGACTTCAGCTTCACCTGACAATCCTCCGCCAGCTCCACAGAAGAAGGTATCCAGTTGTCATAGAAGGTAATGGACTTTGGAGCCACGTTAATACGTCCCACAGAACCAGTAATATCTGTTGTTTTGGCCAGCTCCATCTCCTCCACCGCTCCTGACTCATAAAAAGAGATGGGAGTGGTGGTATAGGTCAGGGAACCCACCGGACTTTCATATTCTCCAGAAGCAGCGGGCTGAAATTCCTTTATACTGCCATTTTCGTAAAAATACACCTCCTCCACAGCCTCCAACGATCCCAGTGGCGTATTGAGGGTGCAGGCTTCTTTCAGCCGAACGTAGACAATCTTTCCATTGTTCTGCCGAACCTCGGTAATGCGGGCATCACTTCCTTCTGGCAACGGAACAGCAAAGGCACCCAAAGCCCCGCAAAGCAACAGCAATGACAACACAACTCTTTTCATTTATTTAGCCTCCAAATTCTAGCACCGGCCGTAGCGGTCCTCAAATCGAATGATATCATCCTCCTCCAGATAGGGGCCGGACTGCACCTCAATCAGCTCCAGGGGAACCTTGCCGGGATTTTCCAGGGCGTGGATAGTTCCCAGAGGGATGAAGGTGGACTGGTTCTCCCCCAACAGCAGCTCCTGGTCGCCATTACGCACCAAGGCGGTGCCGGACACCACAATCCAGTGCTCCGCCCGATGGTAGTGCATCTGGACAGAGAGCTTTGCCCCCGGCTTTACGGTAATGTGCTTCACCTTGTAGCGGTGCCCCCGCTCGATGGACTCGTAGCTTCCCCAAGGCCGGACACCAACCTGGTTCTCCTCCACGCTGCTGTGGCGCTGCTGGTGCTTCAACTCCTCCACAATGTCCTTCACACCCTGCACCTGATTCCGGTCCGCCACCAGAACGGCATCCTTTGTCTCCACCACCACCGCATTCCGCAGACCCACGGCGGCCACCAAACGGCTCTGGCTATAAATATAGGAATCCTTCGTGTCATGGACAACCACATCCCCAAAGAGGACATTCCGGTTCTGGTCCTTTTCGTTCACCTCCCACAAGGCGGACCAGGCGCCCACATCGTTCCAGCCTGCATCCAGAGGAATCACCATGCCCTTGTCCGTGCGCTCCATCACAGCGTAGTCGATGGAGCTGGAGGGACTAGCGGCAAAGCCTTCCCTGTCCAGCCGGATGAAGTCCACCTCCACCACCGCCTTGTCAAAGGCTACCTGGACGCTCTCGTAGATGGCAGGCTCAAAGCGACGCAGCTCCTCCAGGTAGGCGGTGGCCTTGAACACAAACATTCCACTGTTCCAGAAGTATTCGCCGCTGTCCAGATACTGCTGGGCGGTGGCACGATCCGGCTTTTCCACAAACCGCTCCAGGGGAAACACCTCCGCGCCAGAGCTCACCTGAGCCTTGATGTAACCATAGCCCGTCTCCGGAGCAGTGGGCGTAATGCCGAAAGTCACCAGAGAGCCGTCCGCCGCCCTCTGGCAAGCCAGCTGCACTCCATGGACAAATGCTGCCTTGTCTTGAATCACGTGGTCGGAGGGAAGGACAACCAGCACCGCATCCCCATCCACTTGCAACGCCTTAAAGGCGCCAGCTGCAATGGCGGGAGCCGTATTCCGGCCCAAGGGCTCCAGAATGATGCAGGGCTTCTCCACACCCACCTGGGTCAGCTGGTCCGCCACGATGAAGCGATGGCTTTCATTGCAAATGACGATGGGAGCGGCCACCTCTATATTTTCCAGCCGCAGCAAGGTTTCCTGAATCATGGTATTCTGGGCGGCCAGAGATAAAAACTGCTTGGGGAATTGACTGCGGGAAAGGGGCCAAAGCCGTGTTCCCGCTCCACCAGACAAGATAACTGGGATGATTGTCATAGAAAACTCCTGTACTGTAGTATATCAGTCATAGGTTTTTCTGTAAAGTTTTCTGTTACCGAGAGTTGCTCTCTAAAATGAAGGGACTTCCCTTAAGGTGGAAAAATAGCACAACCACTCCAGAAGGAAGTCCCTCAAGCTATACCAATCCTCCAGTATCAATTCATGTAGCGGGACAAAAAGCTGTTCACCGTAGACCAATACAACTCCGGGTCCGTTTCCCGAGCCTTGGCGTGGCCAGCCCCCGGAACCACCAGCTTTTCCTTAGGACAGGTGGCGGCACTGTACACTACATCCAGCATCTCAAAGGGAACAAAACCGTCCCCATCTCCGTGTATGAAGAGAGTGGGTGTGGAAGAACGGGCTACGGCAGCTTCGCAATCCACCTGGTCAAAGGAATAGTCCGCCTTCAGCTTGGTCAAAAGGGAGGTGACTGGCAGCAGGGGAAAACCGGGGAGGCCGAATATCTCCTTCAGCTGGTGGGTGAATTCCGCCGTCACGTTGTTGTATCCGCAGTCGGCAATGGCAACCTCCACGTTGGCGGGCAGATTGGCGGAACCAGTGGTCAGCATGGTGGTGGCAGCACCCATGGAGACACCGTGCATCAGGATACGGGCATCCGGCTCCATGGTCAAAATGCGGGAAAGCCACCCCAGCATGTCGTAGTGCTCCAGCCAGCCCATGCCGATGTACCGCCCCTGACTGTCCCCATGGGCTCGATGGTGGGGAACCACCACGTTCCAGCCTGCATCCTGATAGTAGCGTGCATAGTGGGCCATGCCGGTGGGGCCAGCCTTGTAGCCGTGCACCAGCAGGGCGTACTTGTCTGTGGGAGCAGGAGCAGCAAGGTAATAGCCCACCAGCTCCAGTCCATCGTGACTGATGATGGTCTCCCGCTGACTGGAAGCCACCAGCCACTCCTCCACTGTTTGGGGAATGCCCTGGGACACATCCTCCTCAGACAGAGGCTCCATCTCCACCTCTTCCTCCGCCAAGGCTCCCTGCTTAAACTGGGAATCCAGGGCATAGGCGAACATGTAGTTGGCACCGAGAATCAATCCTACCACCATCACCACGCACAATGAAATCAAACTGTATATAGCAATCTTTGCAGATTTCTTCATATACAAAATATACTGAAAAGTCCGCCTGAAAGCAAAGCTATCCCAAAGGAACAAATTGATTCACAAAGGAGGCCACCGTGGACCAATACAGGTCTGGATCTGCGGTACGGGACTGAGCGTGGGCAGCACCAGGAACCACCAGCTTTTCCTTTGGGCAGGTGGCGGCCGCATACAATTCCTCCAGCATCCAGAAGGGAACAAAGGTGTCATCCTCCCCATGGATAAACAGGGTGGGCGTGTCCGACTGGGAGACTGCCGCCACGCAATCCACCTCCCCCAAAAAATTTCCCGTGCGGAACCAGGTCATCAATGAGGTGGCAGGCACCAGGGGAAATGGAGGCAAGCCCATGACACGGGAAACCTTGTCGGTAAGCTCCTCCGGCACGCTGGTATAGCCGCAGTCTTCGATGGCGGCCAGTACGTTGGGGGGCAAATCCGCCGAGCCGGTGGCCATCATCACTGTGGCAGCTCCCATGGAAAGGCCATGAAGCAGAATCCGTGCCTGCCTATCCTGCCCCACCAGTCGCCGTGCCCACCCAATGAGGTCCTGATGCTCCTTCCAGCCCATGGTGATGTACCGTCCCTGGCTGTATCCGTGGGCACGATGGTCGGGAACCAGCACATTCCAGCCAGCATTGTGGTAGACCTGGGCATAGCCTGCCATGGAGGTGGCGGAATTCCGGTAGCCGTGGCTCAAGATCACGTAGCGATGGGTGGGCTGTGAAGCCGGAATGAAGTAGCCCTGCAGCACCAGGCCGTCCTGGGACTCAATCGTCCATTTCTTGGAGGACAGCAGCATCCACTCTCGGCTGGGAGAAGGCCTGCCGGTAGCCGGATCGTTGGAATTCACGGAGAGGGGCAAAAGCTCTCCGCTGGCCTTTGAGTCCAGCACAAAGACCACCGTATAGTGGGCAACGAAGAAAATCAGCGCCAGTGACACCACCAGCAAGGTGACCAGCACCGCAATAGTAATCTTTGTATATGTCTTCATACCCCAAACTATAGGCGGGAAATGAAGCGAATGCAAAAAAACTTGGGGGAAGTGGGTAGTGCCTAGTTGTTAGTTGCCAGCAATTACTTGTTAGTGCTTAGTGGCGGGACGTTCGGCGGAAAGCTGGGCTCCCTCCACCATGTAGGGCTGGATGAGGGAAAGCTTTTCCTCCACGGAAAGCGCCTCCCACCAGGCAAGCCATTTCCCTCC